>URBA01000189.1 GCA_900545905.1 uncultured Collinsella sp. | reverse complement strand
AAGCGCTCGCAGCGAGAGCGCTACCCAAAAAGATGCGACGGCTGCATACCGGCTGGCGCTGCGCATCGCACTGTTGGGGAGAATGCATAATCTGCCTTCCCTGTTGAATCGTATGCTGACGACTTAACAGGATATACGCCAGCGACCAGCAGCGCAGCACAAGCTCGAAAAATTAATAGACACACGGTAGCCATTGGGGACGCCGATGTTTTGGCAATGCCGGCGAGCGACGTCCAGAGCGAACAAGTGGCATGAAAAAGGCAAGGCATGACCAGAAGGTCTATGTCTTGCCTTTTGAATGACAACTTGTCGCTCTGGACGACGCGCAGCATCGACCGAGCGGCGGAACCTCTAGAGCAAGGTAACGCTAAAGCTGCGAACATCCGTCTCGCCGGGAGCCAAGGTGATGGTGTTGACCTTGTGCTCAAAGACGTCGTCCTCGGTGTCCATGGTGGTGTGACCGGTCCAGGGCTCGAGCGCCACAAACGGAGCGTCGTTGGCGGCAGACCACACGCCGATGTACTTAAAGCCCTCAAAGTCGATCTTGACGCCGTGGCCCGACTTGCGGCCGCGCAGTGTGAGCGTGGAGCCCGGAGTATCGGTGAACATGATGGCATCGTTATCGAAGCTGCGGTGCGTGATGGGCAGCACGTCCGAGTTATCGGGCGCCTTGTAGCTGCCCTCGAACGTCATAAGACCGTCGGGCGTGATGATGGGAGCCTCGTTGGTCCAAGCCTCGGTAAACGCCAACTCGTAATCCTCGAACGCCTCGTCCTCGGCACCGGGGGCGGGCACGTTAAATGCGGGGTGGCCGCCCACCGAGAACGGCAGGTCCACGTCGCCGGTGTTGGTGACGGCAAAGGTCTGCGTGAGGGTGGCGTCGCCGGTCAAGGCATAGGTCATGTTGAGCTTAAAGTGGAACGGGAACGCCTTGAGCGACTCGGGCGTATCGGTAATCTCGTACGTTACCGAGGAGCCGTCCTCCGAAACCTCGACCAGCTTGTGCTCGACAATGCGCGCGAGTCCGTGGCGCGGCATCTCGCAGGTACCGGCCGCAGACGTTGCCGTGTTGTTGCGCAGCGAGCCCACAATGGGGAACAGGATGGGCGCGTGCTTGCCCCAAAAGGCGGGGTCGCCCTGCCACAGATACTCGTTGCCGTTGAGGGCAAGGCTCGTGAGCTGGGCGCCCATGGAATCGATGGCCGCGGTGAGGCCGCCGCGCTTGATGGTAGTAACGGTAGACATGCTACTTCCTCCAAAAGTAAACAATAGTGTCGAGGGCTATTGTCCCACTCTTGGCGGCGGGACGGGACGGCAGGCGATTATTGAGTAGCCATAGCGGAATGAGCGGCGAGTGCCTACTGGGTATCCACGTAAAGGTCGAACCCGCCCTGCGGTGTAGTGTCGACCGTGTCGGGCGCCTGTGAGTTAAAGTTCACGGGGACCATGCGCTTTGAGGCGCGGAAGCGCGTGCCGTCGGTGGCGACGGGCGGTTCATCGACGGTGAGCTCGTAGTCGCCGGGCTTGAGCTCGATGCCGTCACCAGCGGAATTGACGTATTGATACTCGTCGATCGTCTGCCCTTTGAGCGTGCGCCCCACGATATGGATGAGCATTTGGCTGTCGCCGCGCGCGGTGTCCCACGTCGCGCCGTCCTTGACCTCGACCGACACATGTACCGAGCGCGTGCGGCCGAGCGATTGCTCGACAGACATCTCGACCTTGGCGGCGTCTTTTCGCTGTTGCTCAACATGGCTCCAGACGTTTCCAATTACCGAGCATGCGATAACGCCGGCCATGAAGGCGATAAGGATGGGGCCGAGCGGAGAGCGACGTCCTGCATCTTCCTCGCGAGACAGATTGGGGCGACGTGTGGGCGCGGGCGCCTGGGCACCCTGCGAGGGCACGTCGAGAATACTGAAGGATGCCGTGCTGTCGGGATCGATGGTGTGACGCGGCTGCGGGGTCTTTGCCGGCGAGATCGACATGTCGGCTGGCTCGCCGAGCGTGGCCGTAGCGTCGGCCTTGGCCTCGTCTGCCTCGGCCTGGGCCCAAGCTTGTTCGAAGGTCAGGGGCTCGACGGAATCGAGGGCGGCGTCCGAGTCGGCGGCGACGTCGTTGCCGGTCTCGTCCTCGTCGCTCGACACGTCACGCGGCGTAGGCTCGTCCCACCCCTCGTCCGGAGCCTCACCCTCGCTATACCACCATTCAAAGTTATCGATATCCATACGGGGCGCCCCTTAGGCCTCGCAAATAAACACTTGTTAGCCTTATACCCCCAGACGGCACGAGGGCTCGCACGGAATGCGAAAAAGGACTGCTCCTTTGTCGCATCGAAACGGATCTGTTTGCGTTTAGCCGCGGGTAATCTTATTTCTCAACAAGAAGTCGACTGCCCCCACGATTCTGATGCCATCGATGTCCGTTGGATGGTCGCCATCCCTGACAATCAGGATCTTCTCATACGAATCAGGAATTTTTCCTAGCGTGCTTAGCTTGAGCGGTCGCAGCTCGCGTTCTCTCGTCGCCTCGGCATCGATCCGCTCGGTAACCTGGATATATTTGCGGTCCGATCCCTCGCCGATTGCGACAAAGTCGATTTCCCCCGCGCGCAGATGGCCGCAAAACACTTCGTATCCTTCAAATACAAGCTGGTTGTAGATAACGTTCTCGAGCATCCTTCCGCTATCGCTACCTCTATATCCGTCAAGATAGCTGCGAATTCCCGTATCAGCTATGTAATATTTACCGCCTGTCTTAAGAAGCTCCCGCCCCTTGATGTCATACCTTTTTACTTTGGTAAACAGGTACGTCTCTTCCAGAGCGTCAATATATGCCGACACCGTCGATGCGTTGGTCTTACCGCCCGCCGATTCGTTGAGCGTCCCTACGATTTTGTTGACCGAGGTTTGGTTGGAGATGTTGTCTGCCAGATACGCACAGAGCCGCTCGAGAACATCGCGCTTGGTGATAGCTCCGCGACCCCTACGCGTCGCACGCGACAGGATATCGCGCGCGACGATCGTCTGGTAGAGGCTACGGATATAGTCGCGGCACAGCTCACGTCTCGGCTCATCATGGGCCAGAAACGGCATGCCGCCATAGGTTATGTACTGCTCAAGCACGGTATTTGAATTAAGGCGATCGCCCGTTTTGGAAACAAGTTCGACCCTCTCACCAAGCCCTTCAGCGGCGACCGCATCAATCGAGCGAAAATCAAGATATTCGCTAAACGTGAGAGGCTGCATCTTGACCTCGACATATCGGCCCGAGATAAGCGTTGCGAGCTCGCTCGATAGCAAAAAGGCATTGGAGCCCGTGACATAGATATCGCACGGCAAATCCACTCGGAGCGAGTTGACCGCCTTTTCCCAACCTTCGACATTCTGGAGCTCGTCAAAGAACAGGTAGGGATGATCGATGCCGTCGATGCGCTCCCGGACCATACGATAAAACGTCAGATAATCCGTAATACCCGTGTACTCTAGAGATTCCATCTTAAAGGTCAGCAAACGCTCGGCTGGCACCCCCTGTTGCGCCAGATAGTCCCTCATCATGTCCAATAACGTTGATTTGCCACAACGGCGTATGCCCGTCACGATTTTGATGAGGTCGGTATCCTGAAAAGCAATGAGTCGATCAAGATAACGGCTTCGGCGAACGATATCCATAGAGTCTCCCTAGCGCCCGGCCAGACATGAAATCTTATAAACTTGCATTTTTTGCAAGTTTATAAGATTTTACCTTAGAAACTTGAAGAATTTGCAAGTTTCTAAGGAATGGAATGTGACAAACGGACTGTCCCTTTGTCACATCGCGAGGGCAGCGCGAATGGAGGGGGCCTCGAGGGCCTCCTCAAGCGCAAACTTGCCCTCGCCCACTGCAACCTTTGTCGTGTGCATACCCATGGGAT
>URBA01000188.1 GCA_900545905.1 uncultured Collinsella sp. | reverse complement strand
CGAGATGCAGCGTAGTCTCGTGGGCTCGGAGATGTGTATAAGAGACAGCCGTAGACCCGATATCGATCCCGATCCCCATCATGGCTCTCTCCCAATCTAAACATCAAAGCGTTCAGGCACCTTAGCTCTAGGTTTCTCAGGTGCCGGAGATTGCCCCGAAAGAGGGACGCAGCGTACTTTGGTACGCAAGCGACGGTTTGAGGGGCAAGATCCGGTGCCTGAGGAAGCTAGAGGGTTTCGATGAAGGCGGCGATGCGCGTCTCGATCTGGCCCATATCACCGTTGCTGTAATCGGTCTCGATCTTCATGTACGGAATGCCCGCACCCTCGACGGCCTCCTGCATACGAGCGCTCTCAACGTTGAAGGTGTGGCATGCCTGCAGCACGTTTTCCACCACACCATCCACGTGGTACTTCTCGCACATGGCCAAGGTGTTGTCCATGCGGCCGTCGTTGGGCGTCATGACCGAGCAATTAATGTCCAAGTAGCGATCGGCAATGGCACGTAGGATATCGGGAGCGTCGGGGTCGATCATCATGGCGGCCGTACGCTCGCCCGAGCAATCGTCCATGCACACGACCACGCCGCCGTTGGACTCGATGGTGCGACCGATCTTGTTGATCACGCCGCCCACCGGGCAACCGGTAATCAGAATGCGCTTAGCATCTGCCGCAACCGGACGCTCGCCCGCATCGTAGGCCTCTCGTAGCTTGACAACCTTTTGCTCCAGCTGCTGCGTATAGGCCTCGATATCAAAGCTGAACGTACCGGCAAACATAGTGCTCATCAGGTCGACACCGCTCATGGCCGCAGGCTGGTTGGCCTGAAGCGCGAACATATCGAGCTGCGCCGCACGCAGGCGATTGCGACGACGGACGGCGGCGCGCAGGTCGTCATCAGTAATCGTAATGCCGTAGAAGCCCTCGAGCTCCTCCTTGAGCAGGCGGCACTCCTCGTACCAGCCTTCACGCTCGTAGGCGCGATCACGACCCTGCGGAAGATGCAGAATGTGCGTGCGCTTGAGCTCGTTGAGTAGCTCGTACATCTTCTTCTTGCCGTCGCAGGTGGTCTCACCGATGATCATGTCGCTAAAGTACGTAAACGGGCACTTTTGCGAGTAGGCAAAACCGTAGGTCGACTTGATGAGCGGACACAGATTTGCCGGCAGCACCTTCTCGGCCTCGGGAATCACCTCGTCGGATGTACCGCACAAGGCCACACTTGCAGCGCCCGCGGCATCGATGATCTCGAGCGGCGTATAGCTGCACAAAAAGCCGACCAGGCGATTACCCGCCTGCTTATAATCCTTGACGCGAATAAACGCCGCCTTGCGTTGCTCGTTGAACTCCTCAAACGTGGATGGCAACGGCTGCTCCATATTTTCCGACATATAACTCCTTAACAAACCTTTTAACCAACCAAGGAAACGGCTTTCCCAGGTGCCCGAGGTTGCCGTGAAAGAGGAGCACCGCGTACTTTGGTACGCAAGCGACGGTTTGAACGGCAAGATCGGGTGCCTGGGGAAGCCGCCGGGACGAATAGTCCTAAATGGTTTCCAAGAAAGCCTCAATCCTGGTTTGCAGTTGGCCTGCATCCTCGCCGGCGTAGTCGGTCGTGATGTGCATAAAGGGAATGCCGGCCTCCTCGGCGGCCTTCTCCACGGCAAACGACTCCATCTCATAGAGCGTGCAGAACTGCAGGGCCACGTCGACGATGCCGTCGGCATGCAAGTCCTTGGCCATCTGGACAATGTCCTTCATACGCTGGTCGTTGGGCGTAAAGACGGCGCAGTTGATCTTAAAGTAGCGCTCGGCGATGGCGTCGAGCATCTCGTCGACCGTCTCACCGGACTCGTCGACCAGGTCCTTGTAGTAGCGCGAGCCCGTGCAGGACTCCTCGCCTACCACAACGCCGCCGGCCTTCTCGATGAGGTTGAACAGCTTCCAGTTGGGCACGGCCATGGGCGTGCCGGTGTACAGGATGCGCTTGGTCCCCTTGGGCGCCACGCCCTCGCCGGCCTCAACGCGCTGCTCGCACTCGGCGGCCATCTCGTTGATGGCTCCGGTCAGACGCGGCGTATCGTCCATAAAGGCGGCCTGAACGGTCAGCAGGCTGTCGAGACCGCTGATGGGCGCCGGATCGGCAGCGCGCGTGGCAGCCAGACGCTGCAGGGCGCGACGCTTCTCGTTGACGGCGTGGATGGCAGCCTTCAGGCGCTCGGGCGTAATCTTGACGCCGCACTCTTCCTCGATCTTGGCGGCAAGCTTTTTAACCTCGGCCTTCCAGGTCACGAGCGTCGACTCGTCGTGCACGTTGGGGATATCCATGACGTACATGTTCTTTTGCGTGGCAAAGAACTCGTAGGCCTTCTTCTTGCCATCGCAGGTGTTCTCGCCCACCACCAGATCACTCGACTCAATGTAGGGGCAGACCTCGCCCAGCTTAAAGCCGGCAAAGCTCTTGATGAGCGGACAGGTGTTGCGCGGCAAGTGCTCCTCGACCTTGTCCGTTGCCCAGTCGGCACCCGAGCACAGGCCCACGGGGATGCCATCGCAGGCAAGCACGATCTCCTCGGGCACGTAGACGCAGAACGAACCGACGATCTTGGTGGCCTCGCCGGCCTCCTTCTTGTCGAGCATCTCCTTAATACGGCCGCTGTGGATGTTGGTGGCGACAAAATCCAGGTAGGACGTGGACTTGGGGCGATTGTTCTGCGTCAGGAACATATCGCCGTACATCTGGCCCACGGCGCCCAGCAGCATATCGTGGTCGGCAAGATTCATACCGAGGCTCTCCCACATCGGATGGAAATCAAATTCTTCAGCCATGACGGTTCCCCTCTCGAACCAAATACGGATAACTACGGTATTGCTGCACGGTGGGCGGCGAAAACCCAGCCGTGCCTAAACCCGGAATTTTGGGGAACCTGCTTTGCGGTCGATTATTTAGTTGTGCGTCGTCTCTCCCGGAGCCGTGAACATACCTGCTCATATGCGGCTCCGAGCCATATACAGGGCGCGCGCGGCAACGCGACGCGAATATGTCTTCTGCAGCATCGGCGCGCCCTCCTTTTCTCGTCGAAGGTAACTATATCAACGGTTGTCGTCAAGACGAACACCGTCGACACGCGTACGACAACGTTGGGATGTGAGCATCTCGCTGTCTGATAATTTATTATCAGACTGATAAGGTTTAGTCATGTAGAAATCGGCGAACGGCAAAGTGAAAACAAAGCGGTCGAGGACTACCTCCTCGACCGCATCGCACCCGCATTATCGGCAAACGAGATGAATCCTGCTTGCATCAAAATGCATGCGCAGAGTCTCACCCGCCTGCGGCAGCTCTTCCACGGGTACACTCACCTTATTCACCTTCCACTGCAGACGCGTGGGCGCATCAGCACGCGGCACGTCCAGCAGCACCAGCCGCTCAAAGCGCGAATCGCTCACACGGGCCACGTGCAAATCGTAGCTGTTGCGACCGCGCTCCGCGCGATTGTCAACATGGAAGTAGCTCGCACGAATACCGAGGTACGTCACGTTATCGGGAACCTCATGGCCCACGTTAAAGGTCATGCCCCAGTCCAGGGCTTCAACTTCCTGAGACCCGATCTTGCGCGCCCGGCTTGTGTTCTTGCAGCCCGTCAGGCGCAGCGCCGCCAGCGTCTGCGGACGGCGGACCACGTCCTCGACGGAGCCGATCTCCTCAACATGCCCGTCGTGCATCACGCAGATGCGCTGGCACAGGCGGCACGCTTCGTCGATGTCGTGGCTCACGTAGAGCACGGTGCGGTTGCATACATCGAACAGGTCGAGCATGTTTTGCTCAAGCGCGCTCTTGAGATACGCATCGAGCGCGCTCATGGGCTCGTCGAACATAAAAACTGTCTCTTATACACATCTGACGCTGCCGACGAAGCTAG
>URBA01000187.1 GCA_900545905.1 uncultured Collinsella sp. | reverse complement strand
CCGGCGACGTCTTCGACTTCGACCGCGATCGCGGCAAGATGTGCGCCATGGCCTGTCACGTGGGCTTTCCCTATATCGATATCCTGCGCTATGGCGGAACCGTGCCTGGCAACGAGCCCGGCACGGCAAAGTTCTGCTGCCCCGAAGTCGATACACTGAACGTCTGGCTTGCCGAGATCGTCGACGAGTAGTCGAGCGTGGATTTTCTCCCGTTTAGAGCGCACTTGAACACTCAAAGTGGGAGAAAATCCACGCTCATTTTTCATGCGGGAGATTATCCACGCTCATTTCGCGCCGAAGGCGTGGCCCGCGACCTCGCTTGCCTACAGCTGCTCGAGCATCGCCGTGCAGCCGGCGAGCACGTCGCGGTAGGTGGCATCGAAGTTGCCGGTGTACCAGGGATCGGCCACGTCGCCGGGGCGCTCGGTCCAATCGAGCAAGCGCGTAATCTTGCCGTCGGAGTCGTCGCCAAAGATGCGACGCAGGCCACGCGCGTTCTCAGCATCCATATAGACAATGTGATCCCAGTCGCCATACTCCGCGCGACGCACCTGACGGGCACGGTGCGCAACGACGGGAATCCCGACTTCACGCAGCTTGGCAACCGTGCCATGATGCGGCGGGTTGCCGATCTCCTCGGTCGAGGTCGCAGCGGAGTCAATGACAAACTCGCCTGCGCGCCCGGCGCGCTGCACCAGCTCGGTAAACACCGACTCAGCCATCGTCGAGCGGCAGATGTTGCCGTGGCAGACAAAGAGAACGCGATGGACGGGCTTTGGGCTATTCATGACCAGCTCTCTCCAAACGAAGCCAAGTACGACGCATTATCGAACGGCGTCCCTAGGCCCTGACGATGCCAGCGAGCGCGACAGGTTCATGCTGGGAACCTCGATGATGCGCCAGAAGGCAACGGAGACGAGCATGCTTGCGGGCAGCGAGACCGCGGCAATCGCGAGCGGGTCGACAATCCCGAGCCTGGGCAGCAGGGCAGCGAGCGCACCGATGACAATGGCGTGGGTAAGGTAGAGGCTGTACGACACCTTTCCCAAAAAGACCATGGGGGCCGCAGAGAGCGCACGGCGCGTGAACCCGTCGGCGATCGCGACGACAACCACCACCAGGCAGGCCGCGTTCATGGCGGTGGACTCCAACGCCTCAAGGACCCCGCCGGGATGCCACACGAGCGAGAGCTCGATAACGCCAACGGAGGCCACAAGCAGCGCCAGCTCGGCCTGGATTGAAAGCTTGACGGCCTTGATTTTGTCGAATTGCCGGGCCGCCATGACGCCAAGCCAGAACATCAGGCAAAGGCGCAGCGGAAAGTAGCCCGTCCAGTACGAGACAAGCACCGCAATAAAGGCCGCAACAACCGCCAGACCCGTCCGGCGAATCCTTGATATGCACCAGATGGCCAGCGGAAGCGTCAGGCTAAACCAGAGCTCCCAGCTCATGGACCAGACGGGAGAGTCAACGCGGACGAGCTGCGCGCCAAAGAGGTCGTTGAGGCCATTGGACACGTTGAACAGCACGTCGAACTGCATGAGGATGTCATGAACCGCAGTGGGAAGGCCCGCGTCGTAGGCGACGGCAAGCGCGGAGCGCGACGTGGACCCCAGGCGCCATGCCACGTAGCCCGCAGGAAGGGCCAGTGCAATCGCCGCAAACAGCGGCACGCAAAGGCGGACGACCCTTCTTGGGTAATAGCCAAGCCAGTCGTACCCGCCGTTTCCCATGTGCTTAAGGGGAACAAGAGACAGCACTATGCCAGACAGGATGAAGAACACCATAACCGACGCGGTGCCAGGGAAGAGGCTCGGACCCCCCGCGCCAAACGGCTTGACCATGATGTCGACGTGATACAGGAACACTGTCAGCGCCCCGAGCCCTCGCAGGCCGTCAAGCGACAAGACACGCTTCTCGTGAGCAGGCATCGTCACCCCTTCCTTCATGCATTCGAGCAGAGCGTCACATTATATACCCTCATGGATTTAGCGTACATTTTGACGAGAAAGACCCCCGAATCGGGCGGATTCGGAGGTCTGGCTCATCTTTATGTACGCTGTCTGGAGCCGAGACCGCCGGCAGCAAGGGCGCCGGCACCCGCCCTACTCGGCCTCGTGCTCCTTGCCACCGGCCTCCGGGGGGTCGTCCTTCTCGACCTCGTCCTCGCGGATGCCCATCTCGAGACTCTTCTGGCGCATCTTCTGCACCAGTGCCGGCTCCTTGACCAGAAGGTCGTACACCACGGCAGACACCAGCACAAAGGCGGCCTGCAGCAGGAAGAGCGGCAGGTAGTCGGGGCGCTCCACGTTGGGGACCATGACCGAGATGGCAACCAGCATGACGCCCGTGTCGGCGTAGCCCACGATCTTCTGCACGGAGTCGGCCTTGGTGCGCAGCGGGCGCGGCGTGATGTCAGCCACGATGGCCACCGTCATGGTGCGGTACACTCAGATGGCAAGCAGCGTGATCAGGATGGCGCAGATAAGCAGCGGCAGGCTTCCCGCGTTGTTTGCGATTGCGATGAGCGGCAGATGTTGCCATGACAGATAAACAGTACGCGTTGCATATGCGGTTTCCTTTCGATCGTCATCATCGAGCTCGAGTATCGCATCTACGCCTACGCCTACGCCTACGCTTACGTTTACGCCCTCGCCCGCTTGCGCTCCCAACGAGCCAGCTTAATCGTCACCAGCGTAAGCGCCCAGGCGACAAGCGAGAACGCGGCGCCCACTGCGCCCACGTACGCAATGCCAACGCTGCTTACCACGGCGCCGCCCACTGCGGTGCCAAACGAGATGCCGACGTTAAACGCCATGGGCTCAACCGAACTTGCGAGAACCATCGACTTGGGATGGCGGCTGCGTGCCACGTCCATGAAGTGCGTGATGCACGACACCGAGAACAAGTACATGAGCAGCGCCAAGCTAAAGACAAAGGCCAGCGCGAGCGGCATGGTGCCGCCCACAGCAAACAGCCCGAGTAGCGCCGCAGCCTGCAGCACAAACGTCACAAGCAGCGCCTTCATGCCAAAGCGTGCATCGATCCATCCGCCCAGGATGTTCGAGATCAGACAGAACACGCCGTAGGCCATAAGCGTGGTGCTCGCCTGAACGGTGCCCATACCCAGCACCTGCTCAAGATAAGGCGTCACGTAGCCGTAGAATACGTAGACCGATCCCACGCCAAACAAAAAGATGAGCATGCCGGTGATGATGCTCGGCTCGCGTAGAAGCCCCGCCTGCTCGCGGAAGGTGGCAGGCTCGTCGGTTTGCCCGGCGCGCGGCATAAACGCCACGAGCGCTCCGCAGATCAAAACGGCAAAGGTCAGCGTGCCGTACATGGCCACGTGCCAATCGAGCGTGTCGGCCACAAACTTGCCAATCGAGGTCACAAAGACCATCGCCACGGAAAACGCGCCGTACACGACCGAGATGGCAAGTGAGGTTTGCTGCGGGGATAGCAGCTCAGGGATGTACGTCACGCCCACGGCGAGCACCGCGCCCGAGACGGAGCCCAGGACAATGCGTGAGATAAACAGCACCTGGAAGTTGGGCGCCAACGCCATGACCAGGTTGCCGAGCACAAAGACGATGCTGTAGCACACGAGCAGCTGGTAGCGGCGAAAACGCCCCGTGCTGAGCGCAAGCACCGGCGTGGCGATAGCGTAGACAAGCGCGAACACGCTGATAAGCTGGCCCGCGGTGGCAAGCGAGATGCCGAGCTCCGTCGCCAAGTCGCTTTCGATGCCGATGACCACGAACTCGGAGCAGCCGAGCGAGAATCCCAACAGCACGAGCAGTGCCAGGCAGAGCTTGGTGCGCGCGGGGGAGAGCGCGGCAGCGGTTGACTTACTTTTAGGCGTGGTTGCAGCGGTCAAGGTTGTCACTCCAATGTCGCATGAATAAGCGGGATTCAATCCCTGCA
>URBA01000186.1 GCA_900545905.1 uncultured Collinsella sp. | reverse complement strand
GTGTGCGGCGGCGTGCTGGCGGGAGTCTCGGTGCGGTCGCGTGCGTTTGCGCACCTGGTGGCTCCGGCACTGTCGTTTGTAAAGGCGACGCCGGTTGCCTGCGTGGTGGTCCTGCTGCTCATTTGGTTGGGGTCGGCACGTGTGAGCATCGCGGCGGTCTTTTTGATGGCGCTGCCGGGCGTATATTTCTCGCTGGTCGAGGGTTTGACGCAGGTTGATCAGTCACTGGAGCAGATGCTTCGTCTGCATGGAGTGCGGGGCTGGCGACTGTTTTGCGCTCACACCTGGCGCGAAGTCCTGCCGTTTGTGCTTTCGTGCGCCCGCGCCGTGATCGGCATGAGTTGGAAGGCCGGTGTGGCGGCGGAGCTCATCGGCATGGCGACGGGCACCGTGGGTGAGCGCATCTATCAGGCAAAGCTTTTGATTGAGACGGCAGATCTGCTGGCGTGGACCGTGTTGGTCGTGGCGGCATCGTGGGCATGTGAGCGCGTGCTAGTGTGGCTGCTGCGGGTTTCGGGACCCGTGGCGTGGCGCGCGGCCGTGCGGGCGCATGGGCATGGATTGCGTGGGCGTGCGGGGGCTGCGAGCGATGGCGCCGCAGCGGAGCTTGCGCTTGCCGTGGGCGATCGTGCGCCCTGGGCGCCGGCGCTGGATGGTCTGGTGCTCAACGTGCCTGCGGGTGGGCGTATCTGCGTGATGGGCGCTTCGGGCATGGGCAAGTCGACGCTGCTTTCGTTGGCAGCGGGGGAGTGCTCGCCGTGCTCGATGGTGTTTCAGGATGCACGCTTGGTCGAGTCCGCCTCGGCGCTGGATAACGTGCTGGTGTGCGCCGATGCGCGTGTGGATGCTTCGAGCGCCGCGGCATTGCTGCGCCTGCTGGTGCCGGGAATCGATGTGCATGCGCGCGTGGTCGAGCTTTCGGGCGGGCAGCGCCGTCGCGTCGAGATCGCTCGAGCCCTGCTGTGCCCGGGCGGCGCGGTGATTCTTGACGAGCCCTTTACCGGTTTAGATACCGCTGCGCGCGACGCATGCGCCGAGGTCGTGCTCGACTTGCTCGACGGCCGTATGCTGCTGCTTGCCTCGCACGATGTCGCCGACGCTCAGGCCCTCGATATCTCGGACATCATCACGCTCTAAATACTAACTCAGCAACAAAATGATTCGTTTTCCTCCGCTCCCATGGGGTCGGGTGTGCTATTCTATCTGCGGGGTAATACTTAGGAATACCAAGTAATACCAACGCAGCAGAAACAAACTCCGGATGCGGGCCAATCGGGTTGCCTTCACAGCCCGTCGCCCAGCCGCGTGGCCCGCATCTATCCGCACCACCGTCGTTTCAAAAAGGAAGCGCCATGGCAGAACACATGACCCCCGTAGTCGCGAAGGTCTTGCCCGAGGAAAAGGCGGCCTTCGCGGCGGCAACCCAACTCGTGGGCACCACGCCGTCCAACGCAATCCGCATGTTCATCGCCGCGTTCAATCGCTGCGGCACCTTCCCGTTCGACATCTCGCCCAACGGGGCTTTTGGCACTGCGCCCGATTCTCATCAACAATGACTGTCCCAAACTGCCGGCACTTGGGGACGTTCCATTTCTGCCGGCAGTTAAGGAACGTCCCTAAGTGCCGGGTTTTGAGGAGGTTGGCATGCTCAATGCGCTGGTTTGGGCGCTTGCCTGTTTTGGTGTTGTTGCTGCCGATATTGCCCTGAGCATTGTTTTGTTCTCCGCGCTGGACATCGTGTCGGCACTGACGGGTTTCCCGATCGACAATCTCGATATTCAATGGTTTCAGGCCGCCGCTCAGACGGCGTCGTTTTTGATGGCGCTGCTGTGGTGGCGCTATCTGTGGCCCCGCTCCTTCATGGCGCGCCGGCAAGGTGAACGCCCGCTCGGCGGGGGAGCAAATGCTGCATGGAAGCGCATCGCATACGTTGTCGTGATCGGCCTATCCATGCAGGTGGTCATTAGCTACCTATGCGACGGCGTGCTGTCGCTGCTGCCCGAGGTTGCGGCGGACTATAGCGAGCTCGTCGAGGAAACAGGCTTGGACGATACCAACCTTCTTGCCGTCCTGACCACGGTGCTCGGCGCCCCATTTTGTGAAGAGCTGCTGGTGCGCGGCATTATTTTTGAGTTTTCGCTCCGAGCGTTTAATCCGCAGTGCCGCCCACTTTGGAAGCGCCGGCGTCGTGCGAGCGCGCAGGACGGCGCCATGGTGCCCTGGGCGGCCCCAAGCACGTGGGGTATCGCTGCGGCGATTGTGCTGCAGGCGGCAATCTTCGGTTTTATGCACATGAATTGGGTGCAAGGTTGCTACGCGGGTGCCGCCGGCCTCATCTTTGGTTGGGTGCTCGTGACGACCGGAAAGCTCCGCTACACGATCCTGCTGCACTTTGCCTTTAACGCCGGGTCGTACCTCATGGGCCTGCTGTGGTTTGTGGGCACACCGCTCGACGTTGTGGTCACGGTTGGCATCGCCGGCTTTGTGCTGGTAGAGGCGATGCGCTCGCTGCTTCGATTGCGCATTCCCTTGTCGCGCGAAGCTGATCGGTCTGAGTAATAACGCCTTTAATTAGACCGATGCGTCCTGAACGCACCTGGCGTTTCGCCGAATGCTTCTTTAAATTTTGAGTAAAAGAATGACATGTTGGAGATGCCGACTTTTCGGGCTACATACTGCACGCTGCGCTCGGTGTTATTGAGAAGATATGCCGCCTCTGTGAGCTGCTGGTTGAGCTTGATTTGCGAAAACGTTTTGCCGGTTTTTTGCTTGATCAAGCTGCTGAGATAGCTGGTGCTATAACCCGTATCGCTCGCAATGCTTTCGAGTGTGCAGTCGCCGTAGCTTCGCTCAATATGATTCAGAATCGACACGATGCGTTCGTCCGACATGATCGCCTGGTTATCAGTTGCGGAGCGTCGGTACAGTCCTCGAATGAGAACAAGGAATAGGCTGACGGCGAGGTGCCTCATGAGTTCATTGGAATAGGCATCTTTAAAGTGATATTCGATAAAGAGCATCTCGATGAGGCGTCGCGCATGTCGGGCGTATTCCTCTGGAAGAATGAGATATTTTCGGGCCTCGCGGTTTTTGGACACAAAATCAAATAGAAGATTCGTTAATGGTGACGCGCCGGGTAGCTGGCTCAGGAACAACGAATCGAACATTTCTTTTTTGAAGACGATCGAAATGACGATATCATGCTCGCCCTTAACGTATGGAACGCTTCTGACTACGCCGGTGTTGCAAATGAGCACGTCGCCCTTTTTAAGGAGTAGTCGCCGTCCGTTGACGATAAACGTGCAGACGCCGTCGTACACGTAGTTAAGCTCCATATCCCGATTGATATGAGGAGGAATATCGGTAAAGCGCGACTCCTTGATAAGGCCCACGGGGTTTTCGTCGAGAGTTTCTTTCCAATCAAACAGATAGACCTCTTCGCCGTTAATGGTTGTGGTTTCCACCCTGTTATATCGCGGGCTGAGCTCTCCCGGATGTGTGCGATGCCACTCTTCGGTCTCGGTATGCGTATAGAGCAGCTGTTTGAGATTCGAATCCATGGGGTGCTCCAGGGGTGAACGGTAGAATCGATGCCTTAAACGGTATTATATCTAAAAAAATGTTATAAACAAACGCTTTCTATGCGATATCTTATGCATCTTGTTCTTCCTAGTATTGGGTTATCCGCTGGAGCATCCGATCAAGGAGGGCAAATGAGTAAGTTAAAACATGGGTTTGACTCCGACTTTTTATGGGGCGGAGCCATATCGTGCTCGCAGGCCGATGGCGCCTGGAATGAGGGCGGAAAGGGAAAGTCGACGCAGGATTGTCGATGGCTGGATGGTACCTGGACTCATGACCAGATTGAGGACAAGCATCAAAACCTGTCTCTTATACACATCTCCGAGCCCACGAGACTACGCTGCATCT
>URBA01000185.1 GCA_900545905.1 uncultured Collinsella sp. | reverse complement strand
AGTCGCTGCCCGCCATCAACTCGGTCGGCTACGAGGACGCCAGCCTGCGCTGGGCGCTCTCCTCCAACGTCACCGGTGACGATGCCGCCGCCGCAGCCGCCACCAAGGCGCGCGAAGATTACGCCAAGATGCAGTACTACGAGATGTTCCGCGACGGCAAGAACGTGTACACCGAGCACTTCCAGACCGAGGCTAACGAGACCGACCCCAACCTGGCACCGGGTACGACCAAGATCAAGTAGCGAGCCTGTATCCCGGTTCGTCTGCCCGGACGGCGCGGAACGTAAGGTTCCCTGCTCGGACAGTCCTGCGCAAGACGAAGGCCACATTAAGTGGCCTTCTTTGCGTGCGGAACTCGCGATGAACCTTATATGCCTCCGCCTGGACAGACGCCCTGTTGTTGGAGCGCGGCTTGTCATGGGGGTATCCGCAACATATATAAGTTGAAGGCCACGTCTTGTGGCCTTTTTTGCATCCGGAAACCGTGTCCCAGAATTCACGTCCGGAGTGGGATGCAGTTTCCGCTTACGGCCCCGTTGGGAAACTGCATCCCACTCCGATTGCAAATTCCGGGTCGCATTTTCCACCAGAGCCCTCAACCGGAAACCGCATCCCATTCCAAAGGCAAATTCCGGGACACACTTTCCGAAACCCCATCCATCCGGAAAGCCCGTCCCACTCTGAATACATCCAGCGAACGCATGCGAGTGTGTCGTCCAGGACGGTCTCGTCATCGGGGTGATGGAAAATGTCACCCCAAACGGTTGCCACGGTTGCGCCCACGAATGTCAAGAAAAAAGCCTCGAGGATTTCGAGGCTTTCACATTTGTATTGTTTTGCACGAAGGATCGCGGACGGCGAAGCTACTCTCCCAGTACGGCCTTCTTGGCGGCTGCGGCCATGTTATCCAGATCTTCCTTGGTGGGATGGTCCTTCGCAGCAATCCAGTTGTCGAGCAGCATCTTATAGCGCGCGTTGTCGGGATCTTGCTCGAGCATGGCCTCGTAGCGCTGCTTGACCGCGGGACCCATCTTGCCCTGGCACATCGCCCAGCCCGCAAGCTCGGCATCCCCAGCCAAATTGGAAGTCACGCGATCAATAATCTGCTGGTAATAGCTCTGGTCGGCCCCAAAACCGCAGGTGCCAAACAGGAAGACGCGCTTGCCGTGCAAGGCGGAGAGCAACGCCGCGACCGAAGGCGTGCATGCGCCCTTGTCGCACCAAAAACCGACGAGCACCGTGTCGGCCGCGCAGGCGCCCTGCGCCTCGCGCGCAACCTGATCTGCGTCCGCATCGTCACTCAACGCCGCGGCGTGGACAAACTCAACGCCCGCAGCCTGCAGAGCGCGTTTGATCGCGCCCGAAACCATCCTGGTATTACCGCTCTTGCTGTTAACCACCAAAGAGCACGTCATAGTCACGTTGCCTCGTTTCCCCCAAAACTAATGCCACTAATGCAATTTATTAGAAGCATATCTTAGTACTAAAACCACAGATGTAAACCAACTTCTGCTGATTGACGGCACAGCTGACATCAATGGATAAAGCCGCCTGAAGCGCAAGTCCCTAAAATCATGCGGGAACCGCGGTACCGTCAGAAAATTCAGGAGGAAATTTGACGGTCCCGTTAATAGATTTGTGACAAGGGCATGACAGGGAGACAGGTCATTCGTCAGGTTTCTGACAGACGATACGAGTGGGACATGAAAATTGGAGCCCCTCCTGCATGCATATCCGCTGGTAAGGCCTGGCCCGGTTTTCGCCATCGCACGCGGCGGCCGAGCACCCATCCAACGCCCAAGTCAAAATACTCAGTACACTGAGTAATTTCACTCAGTGTACTGAGTATTTTCTCAATTTGCTCAGGCTAGTTAAACAGCGTCACCTTATCGAGCAGAAAATCCTCCACGGTGCACGCCCCGGCCGCCGCCCCTCCCACGACGATCCGCTTGGCTCGCGGATACTTTTTTAGGAGCGTCGACATGCCACTCTGGCCGGACTCTCCACCGCTTTTGACCTCGATGGCGCTCAGCGCATCATCCCTTCGCAGCACAAAGTCGACCTCTTTGACGCCTTCACGCCACCACATGACCTCAAAACCCTCTTCCGGCGCGCGCGCAAGCAGTCGTGCACCCACTGCCGATTCCACCAAATGACCCCGCCGCGCCGAATCCTCCAGCCATTCTGCTCGGCCCTTATCGCCGAGCGCCGTCATAAACGCCGTGTCATAAACCATGAGCCGCGGGGTGCTTCGGCGCTTTGCGAGCTCCTTGTCACTGAACTTGGGAATCGCCGTAACCAAACCGGCCTTGCCCAGCAGGTCCAAATACCCGGCGACCGTGACCGTGTTACCGGCATCCTGCAGCTGGCCTACCATTTTTGAATACGAAAGCTCCTGCCCCGAATAGCTTGCCGCGAGCCAAAAGAGCGCGCGCATCAGCGCCGGTTTGCGGATATTCTCCAACGAGAGAACATCGCGCGAGATCGCCGGCTCGACGATCGCATCTCGGATATAGTTTCGCCAACGGGCGTCATCGGAAACCAGCGGCGCCGCACCCGGATATCCACCGTGATAGAGATAGTCTTCAAAAGAAAAGCCAAAGGCCTCGCTGCACTCGCGATAGGACCAATGCGGCGACCGAATGAGCTCGTAACGGCCCATAAGGGATTCTTCCAAGCCCTTATGCAGCAGCAGCGACGACGATCCGGTCAAAATGACCTTGAGCGGCGTCCCCTCCCGGCGATCCCGGTCGTACAATCCCTTGACGACCGTGGACCAACTCTGCACCTTTTGAATCTCATCAACAACGAAAACGGCCGGGACCTTACCTCCAGACGTGAGGTTTCTTGCCTGTTGCCACTCGATTTGCAGCCAGCTGGCATCGGGATTCACAACATCGTCCGCATTGGCCACGTGACAGGGCATGTCTGCATGGTGCAACGCCTGCACGAACATGGTCGACTTTCCCGTTTGGCGGGGCCCGATTATAAATTGCATCAACGGATTATTCGTTTCCCGCATCCTCTGGGCTATCACGGCAACTTGATGGCGCTCAAACATGTCAATCTACCTCCTTGTTTCTTAAATACTCAGTATACTGAGTAAAATCACTCAGTATACTGAGTATTTTTAGAACCGGGAGATCGAACCCGCCAACTTAACTCCCTTCACCAGCGGGTTGCCGCCGCCCCCTCCGCGAGTCGAGTTTCTGGCCCTTCGTGCTCACTCGATATATAAAAACTGCCATAGCCATATCGAAAAACCGGTATAGCCGGTCCCATCATCGAACCATCGCGAATGGGCCACAGGATTTCGCGATGGTTCGCAAGCTTTCGCGGAGATTCGCGACAAATCGAGAGCTGATACGCATCTTATTGTTCATATTCAAGGCCACGACGTCTCAAAAGGTATACGCTTTGAAACAGTTAAGTTTCCCAGCGCCCCCAATCGAGATCAATCGTCACCACGCCGCAGATAGAATGCATAATCTTGGGACAAACACTTCTGATTAATTAGCCCCACGGGCTTGCTCACTGGGCAAACTGGCTGCGGTAGAGCTCGGCATAGAAGCCGTCTGCCGCTAGCAGCTCGTCGTGCGTGCCGCGCTCGATAATCTGGCCGTCGCGCATGACCAGAATGCAATCGGCGTTGCGGATGGTGCTCAGGCGGTGCGCCACGACAAAGCTTGTGCGACCTGCCATGAGCTCGTCGAATGCCGCCTGCACCTGCAGCTCGGTACGCGTATCGATGCTCGACGTTGCCTCGTCCAGCAGCAAAATCGCCGGGTCGGTGAGCATGACGCGCGCGATGCACAGCAGCTGTTTTTGACCCTGGCTAAACGTGCCGCCGTCCTCGCCAATCACCGTGTCGTAGCCTTTCGGCAGCTGCACGATAAACTTGTGCGCGTGCGCGCGCTTGGCGGCTTCGATGACCT
>URBA01000184.1 GCA_900545905.1 uncultured Collinsella sp. | reverse complement strand
GGGAAGCCGACGCTGGTCATGGCTCCCAATAAAACGCTCGCCGCTCAGCTTGCGAGCGAGCTCAAAGAGTTCTTTCCCAACAATGCTGTGGTCTACTTTGTCTCGTACTACGACTACTATCAGCCCGAGGCGTATGTGCCGCAAAGCGATACATATATCGAGAAAGACTCCTCGATTAACGAAGAGGTCGAGATGCTGCGCCATCAGGCGACCGCGTCACTGCTCTCTCGACGCGATGTGATCGTTGTCGCATCGGTCTCGTGTATCTATGGCATTGGCTCTCCTGAGGACTATGCGGGTCTGGCTCCAAACGTCGACAAGAAGGTGCCGCTCGAGCGCGATGACTTTATCCATGCACTTATCGACATTCAATATGATCGCAATGACTATGACCTGGCACGCGGCACGTTCCGCGTGCGCGGCGATGTTGTCGACGTGTATCCGCCTTATGCCGAGCATCCGTTGCGGTTTGAGTTCTTTGGCGACGAGGTCGAGCTGATTGCCGAGATCGATGAGGTCACCGGAGAGATGCTTCGTGAGTACGAGGCCATCCCCGTATGGCCGGCATCGCACTACGTGACTGAGAAGCCTAAGGTCAAAGCGGCTCTGAAATCAATCAGTGAAGAGTGCGAGAAGCGTGTGGCCGAGCTCAAGGCGACTGATAAGCTGCTCGAGGCACAGCGTCTGCAGCAGCGCACCGACTATGATCTCGAGATGCTCGAGACGATGGGCTTTTGCAACGGCATCGAGAACTACTCGCGTCATCTGGACGGTCGAAAACCGGGCGAGCCACCGTTTACCCTGATCGATTACTTTCCTAAGGACATGCTCTGCATCATCGATGAGAGCCATGTGACGGTGCCGCAGATCCGCGGCATGCACGAAGGTGACCGCTCGCGTAAGGTGACGCTGGTGGAGCACGGTTTTCGTCTGCCTTCGGCACTCGATAACCGCCCGCTTCGTTTCGATGAGTTTGAGGCGAGGATTCCCCAGTTCATCTACGTCTCGGCTACGCCGGGCGACTATGAGCTGCGGGTTAGCCAGAACGACGTTGAGCAGATTATTCGTCCGACCGGTCTGCTCGACCCCAAGATCGATGTGCGTCCGGTTCGTGGACAGATTGACGATCTTGAGGACGAGATTCGCGAGCGCGTTGCCCGCAAGGAGCGCGTGCTGGTGACCACGCTCACCAAGCGCATGGCCGAGGACCTGACCGACCATCTGCTTGATGCCGGCATTAAGGTCAATTACATGCACTCCGATACAGCGACGATGGACCGTGTCGAGATCCTGCGAACGCTGCGCGAGGGAAAGATTGATGTTCTCGTCGGCATCAACCTGCTCCGCGAGGGTCTGGACCTTCCCGAGGTCTCGCTGGTGGCAATTCTCGACGCTGACAAGGAAGGCTTCTTGCGCAACCGCCGTTCGTTGATTCAGACGATTGGCCGTGCGGCCCGTAATGCCGACGGCGAGGTCATCATGTATGCAGACGTTGTGACCGATTCGATGAAAGAAGCCATCGAGGAGACGCAGCGCCGTCGCGAGATTCAGATGGCATATAACGAAGAGCATGGCATTGTGCCCAAGACGGTGCGCAAGGCCATCAACGACATCTCAAGTTTTATTGCCGAGGCCGAAAAAACCGTGGGTTCCAAGGGGCGCTCGAAGGGCGACTCTCTTGGCCATGGCGCATTCTATACGCCCGATGAGTCGGGCGAGGGTGGCGTGCCGGAAACGGTGGCGCCCGAGCAGACACTTGCGGAGCAGTTGGAAGAACTGCCGCATGACGAGCTTGTGCGGATCGTCGAAACCATGGAAGAGGATATGCGTAACGCTTCTGCCGCCATGGACTTTGAGGAGGCGGCGCGCCTGCGCGATGCCGTCGTTCAGATTCGGGCGATGCTCGAGGGTGCGTCTGAGGACGAGACGATTGAGCGCTTACGTTCGCAGGCCCGCAAGGGTTCCACGTTCGCATCGGGCAGAAAACGCCAGGGTGCACGGTTTAAGAAATAGCGAACATGCCCCGAGTTCCCTGCGGAGCTCGGGGCATGCGTCTTTTGCGCGCTGGAATTCGTGCGTTAGAGGTCTGCGATCAGGGCTTCGGCACAACGAATGCCGTCGGTGGCGGCGCTCATGATGCCGCCGGCATATCCAGCTCCCTCACCGCAAGGGTAGAGGCCCGGGGTCGACACGGCATGGCATGTTCGGTCTCGGGTGACGGTGACCGGTGAGCTCGAGCGAGTCTCCACACCGGTAAGAACAGCATCGGAGCGGTCGTAGCCTCGTAGCTTTTTTCCGAGTAGGGGAAGTCCTAGGCGGAGCGACTCGACGATATGCTGCGGCAAGGCTTCGTCAATTGCCGTCCAGGTCACACCGAGCGGATAGGTGGGCTTTACCTTTCCGGGTGCCTTGCTGGCACGTCCTGCGAGGAAATCTCCGACGAGCTGTGCCGGTGCGTTCCAGTTGGAACCGCCCAGGCGATAGGCGGCCGCCTCGCAGGCACGCTGGAGCTCGATGCCGGCGAGCGGGTCATCGTTGGGAAGGTCCTCGGGTGTGACGTTAACGAGCAGGGCGGCATTTGCGTTGCGTCCGTCGCGGGCATTGAGACTGGCGCCGTTGACGCACAGGTGGCCCTGCTCGGAAGAGGCGGCGACAACCTGCCCGCCGGGGCACATGCAAAACGAGAACACGCTGCGGCCGTTGGGAAGATGGGCGACGAGCTTGTAAGGGGCTGCTCCGAGGGCAGGATGTCCCGCCGAGGCTCCGTATTGGACTCGGTCGATGTCGCGCTGCGGATGCTCGATGCGAACGCCCATGGCAAAGGTCTTTTGTGCGAGGGCCACGTTGTGGCCCTTAAGGAGCTCAAAAATATCGCGAGCAGAATGCCCGCAGGCGAGGATGAGGTGCTTTGTCTCGATTGGCTCACAAGCGGCGTCTTGGGACGATTGGACATCAATACCGGTGATGGCGCCAGACGCGTCGATGCGAATGTCGACGAGCTTCGTTCGATAACGGACGACACCTCCGAGCTGCTCGATGCGCTGGGATATAGCGGTGACAACCGTGGGAAGGATGTCGGAGCCAATGTGCGGCTTGGCATCCCACAGAATATCGCGGGGCGCACCCGCCTCGACGAAGGTTTCGAGGATAAGGCGATGGGCGGGATTTTTGGTTCCCGTATTGAGTTTGCCGTCCGAGAAGGTTCCCGCGCCGCCCAGGCCAAACTGGATATTGCTCTCGGGGTCGAGGATGCGCTCCTTTAGAAAGAGATCGATCGCCTGCGAGCGGCGAAATGCCGGGTCGCCGCGCTCGATGAGCAAGGGCTTAAGACCTGCTTCGGCGAGCGTAAGCGCAGCGAAAAGGCCGGCGCATCCGGCGCCGACAACGACAGGGCGTTCTTGAGGTGCGTCGGAGGCGGGGGAGGGGAATGAAGGCTCATCGTCTTCTATCGCGCGTACGCGCGAGTGGTCACGCTCGGCAACGCTGTCGACCGCTTCTCGCTCGAGGTGGGGACTAGTCAGCTCAACACGAAAGCTCAGGATAAAATGGACGTCTCGTTTTTTGCGAGCGTCGATTGACTTGCGGTGGAGCTCGATGGACTTGATCTCGGAGTCCTTGCAACGTAAGACGCGCTTGGCGACTCGCTTGCCAACAATGAGGCAGGCATTTTCATCGCCGGCTTCATCGAGCGACGCGTTGACTTGGGTGATTTCGATCATCGAGGTCTCCTTAGAGGCAAGAAAGAGGCCGTCCGGTATCCCAGACGGCCCGAATGCGTTTTTGATTATAGACTGCGCGGCTACAGGCTGCTTGCAGCGCGAATGCCCGAGATCCAGGCCCACGCAAGGTTAAAGCCTCCGCAATCGGCGTCGATGTCGAGCGCTTCACCGCAGACGTAAAGCGGGGCGTCGACAACGCTGCGCGCGCGTAGGCTGGGTGTTGAGATGCTCTCGACAGATATGCCAC
>URBA01000183.1 GCA_900545905.1 uncultured Collinsella sp. | reverse complement strand
CGCACCAGCGCGGCGACATCATGAGCCACTACACCAACGACATCGACACGCTGCGTCAGATGATCAGCCAGTCGCTGCCCAACCTGCTCATGACGATCATCGTCATCGTCACCGTGTTCTTCATCATGCTGTATTACAGCGTGTGGATGTGCCTGGTCATCATTGCCGGCGTCGCCTTTATGACCTTTATGACCAAGCTGCTCGGCTCCAACTCCGCGCGCTTCTTTATTGCGCAGCAGACCGAGCTCGGCGTTGTCGAGGGCCATATCGAGGAAGTCATGAACGGCCAGAAGGTCGTCAAGGCATTCTGCCACGAGTCTGCCGCCGAAGCCGATTTTGACGAGCGCAACGAAAAGCTCTTCGAGGTCTCGCAGAAGGCCAACATGTACGCCAACATCCTCATGCCCATCCTTATGAACCTGGGCAACCTGCTCTACGTGCTGGTCGCACTGGCCGGCGGCATTTTCCTAGCGCTGGGCGTGCCCAACCTGAGCATCTCGGGCATGGCGCTGTCCATCGCCGTCGTGGTGCCGTTCCTCAACATGACCAAGCAGTTCTGTGGACAGATCGGCCAGATCTCGCAGCAGATCAACGCCGTGGTCATGGGCCTCGCCGGCGCCGACCGTATCTTTGAGCTCATCGACGAGGAGCCCGAAGCCGACGAAGGCTATGTGACGCTTGTCAACGCTCAGGTGAACCCCGATACCTGGCAGCTCGAGGAGGCCGACCACCACACTGGCATGTGGGCGTGGAAACATCCGCACCGCGCAACCGGCGAGATCGAGTACGTGCCGCTGCGTGGCGACCTGGTCATGGACAACGTCGACTTTGGCTACACGCCCGACCACGAGGTGCTGCACGGCGTGTCCGTGTTTGCCAAGCCGGGCCAGAAGGTCGCGTTTGTCGGTGCCACCGGTGCCGGTAAGACGACCATCACCAACCTCATCAACCGCTTCTATGACATCGCCGACGGCAAGATTCGCTACGACGGCATCAACGTCAACAAGATCCGCAAGGCAGACCTGCGCCGCTCGCTGGGCGTGGTGCTGCAGGACGTAAACCTGTTCACCGGCACCGTGATGGATAACATCCGCTACGGCAATCTGGATGCCACCGACGAGGAGTGCATCGCGGCAGCAAAGCTCGCCGGCGCGGACGACTTTATCACCCGCCTGCCCGACGGCTACGACACGATGCTCACCGGCAACGGTGCCCAGCTGTCGCAGGGCCAGCGCCAGCTGATCTCGATCGCACGCGCCGCCGTCGCCGATCCGCCGGCGATGATTCTGGACGAGGCCACGAGCTCCATCGACTCCCGCACCGAGGCTATCGTGCAGGCGGGCATGGATAAACTCATGGAAGGCCGCACGACGTTTGTCATCGCACACCGCCTGTCCACCGTGCGCAACTCCGACGCAATCATCTGTCTGGACCACGGCCGCATCATCGAGCGCGGCAACCATGATGAGCTGATTGCCAAGCGCGGGTATTACTACCAGCTCTATACCGGAGCGTTTGAGCTGGAGTAGTTCGGCTCGCCGAGATGGCCGATTTGCCGCTCATTCGTCGGGCATGACCCTAAGGTCAATGCCCTCCTCTTTCGGGGCAAATCGACTCATCTCAACGACCCAAACACAATGCGCCGCAACGAATAAAGCCTCCGCAGCCACACGAGCTGCGGAGGCTTTTCTATGCCCTTTGTTACAAGCTTACCGTTCCTCGCGTTGCGGCCCGGCTGCCTCGGCTGTCTTTACGCGGTTCTTGTCGATGTACATGTTTTTGTCGGCCTGGGAAAAGAGCTCGCGCATCGTAGGCGGTTCATCAAAATCACTGGAAAGTGCATAGCCCACCGCATAGCTGATAGGCATGTCGGGGTGAGCCTCGGAATACTCGTTCACGTTCGCACGAACCCGAGCGAGACAGGACTCCACAGCAGTTCGATCGGCATCCCACAGCACCGCGATAAACTCATCGCCGCCGTCGCGGCCCACAAAGCAGGTCTCGGACGCCACGCACCCCAGCTGCTGGGCAAAAGAACGGATGTATTCGTCGCCCTTCTCGTGGCCGAAGTTGTTATTGACCGTATGCAGATTGTTAAGGTCGAAGACGCACACCGCAACGGGCGCCTCCGCGGAGACAGGCCGCTCCTGCCCCAAGATCTCCTCGCACTTGTTCTTGTTGGGCAGTCCCGTGGCTTCGTCGAGATAGACTTTGCTCTGCAGCTCGCGGTTGAGCGCGGCAGTGCGCACCGCGCGAACAAGTTCGACCGCAAAGGTCGCCACCAAGCCCACGATGTCGATGATCACCAAGCCCTCGAGATAGTTGAGCGCCGACGCCTTCTCCTGAGAGTAGTCCTCTGCGAGTCGTGTGGCATCGTCACAAATACCAAAGAACTCCTCGCTCATCGCGATGATATCGGTGCTCTCGTAGCCGACTTCGCGCACGCGGCTGATCTCGGCGCAAAGCTCATCAAAATAATTTGCAAGCTCGGTCATCTTTGTCTGATACTCATCGTCGTCGAGACGGACGAGGTTGAGGTCGTCACTTCCGTAACGCAAACCGTTGATGTATGAATCCACGGCTTTGAGCAGGTCATCTTGAGGCTGGCCCGCATCCTCGAGCTTAACGATTCGCTGCGTGGTACCGCGCACCAGACCGGCGTAATTGACCACGCGCGCCGTGCCCTGGATATCGGAGACGAGCAGCATAACATTGATGAAGAAGAAGATGAGAACTGCCGTGAGCACCATCATGAGCAGGCGCACCGCCCGGCTGGCTTTCTTGGCGACAGAAGTATTCACAAGTTCACTCCCCCAAATGACAAAAGCACAGGTAGTACGCAACGTGCTGGAATTCACGTGAGGTCAACTCTACCAGATGATTTTTCTAGGACGGGAATTAAAGAATCATCGACACGATAGCTATTTGAGAAGTTGTGCCATGGCGTTGACGAATTTTTGGACTTGGAGGGTGGGCTCGAGCGGGTAGTGCAAGAAGACCGGCACCTCGCGGCCACATAGGAACGGCACGCCTACAAAAGCCGGGTGCACGCCCGACCACGCCCCGCAAGTGAGCACCGCGTCGCCCTTTTCCTCCGCCTCGTTAAAGAGCGCAAAGTCGAAGCTATCCACGTCAATCACGTCCACGCCGCCGTCGGCCAACAGGTCGATGCGCAGGCTGTCCATGGCGTCGTTGCCGTGGCGGAGCACGCGCAGGCGCATGCCCTCCAAGTCGGCGACCGTAATGCGTGTCTTGCGCGCCAGCGGGCTCGTGCGCGGCACGTCGATATAAAACGGCACGTTGACGATGCGGAGCTTTTGGCAGGCATCACCCCAGCGCGGCGTCGAAAAACTCGACTGCACTACATCCACCTCGCGACCAAGGCTGCGCATGACGGATTCGCGCTCGTCGTAGAGGTCGCTTACCGGCACAATCTCAAATCGCAGCGACGGCTCCAGATCGTGGATGCCCGTCCACATCGAAAGCGTTTGGCGCCCCGGACACATCATCGACACGCCCAGGCGCACGGCACCGCCGTCGCCCGCCGCACGTCGGGCACGGCGCAGTGCGTCCTCGGACTGCCGCATGATCGAGCGCGCGTCGTCCACCAGTAGTGCGCCGGCCGGCGTCACCTTAACGCCTGAGTGCGAGCGTTCGAACAGCGTGATGCCGAACTCGGCCTCGAAGCCCGACACCTGCTTGACGAGCGCCGGAGTCGACACACGCAATTTTGCCGCCGCACGCGAGAAGCTTCCCAGCTCCGCGGCAGCCGATATGGCCTCGAGTCGTCGATCGTACACGTCAATCTCCCGTTTTCGCGCCTGTGACCGCATGGTGCCACAGGGGGTTGTTTTCGCAGGTCACGCGCTCAATTGAGAATAAACTGCATCGCACAGTGTAAACCTACGGTTAACGCAATTCTAACAAATATGCAATTCACCTGCGCAAATGCAAAGCATACGATAACCAGCG
>URBA01000182.1 GCA_900545905.1 uncultured Collinsella sp. | reverse complement strand
ATCCTCGAGACCAATACCATTCCCGGCATGACCGATACGTCGCTGTATCCGGATGAGATCCGCCACACCGACGACATGACGTTCCCGCAGGTCTGTGACAGCCTAATCCGTATGGGCCTTCGTCGAGCGGGCATTGCATGCTAATCGAGGACGCGGTTTCGTCAGGAACGCCGCAGTTTGTCATCGACTCCTATGCCACGCTTGCCGAGCGCGCCAAAACGCAGTCCTTCGGCCTTATCGAGGAAGATGTGATTGTCCTCGATACCGAGACCACGGGTCTTTCGGTGCAGGACAATGAGCTGATCGAGATCTCGGCGGCCCGTCTTTCGGGCCGCGAGATCGTCGACCGTTTCGATACCTTCGTGCATCCCAAGCAGCTGATTCCCGCCGAGATTACCGAGCTCACGAGCATTACAAATGCCGACGTGGCAGATGCCCCGTCGGCCGTTGAGGCCGTCGCCGCTCTCGCCGATTTTGTCGGTGGTTGCCCGGTGATCGCACATAACGCCACGTTCGACCGCTCGTTTATCGAGTCGGTCAAAGGCGGCGTCAACGTGAGCGATATTTGGATCGATTCGCTGGCGCTGTCGCGCATCGCGCTTCCGCGCCTGGCCTCGCACAAGCTGTCTTTTATGGCCGATCTGTTTGGCTGTGACTCGGTATCACACCGTGCCAATGCCGACGTCGACGCCCTGTGCGGCGTATGGCGCGTGTTGCTCGTGGCGCTCACCGACTTGCCCCAGGGCCTCATGGCGCGCCTAGCCGACATGCATCCGGATGTGCCTTGGTCCTATCGCCCTATCTTCTCATTCTTGGCAGGGCAGAACCCTGGTTCTATCTTCTCTCTCAGCGCCGCTCGTGCTGACGTTCTCAAGGCCGATCGCGCCGACGATCGGGTGGACGCCGACGAACTGCCGGTCCTCAAGATGCCGAGTCGTGAGGAGATTGAGGCAGACTATGCGCCAGGTGGTCTGGTCAATCGCATGTATCCCACCTACGAGCCGCGTGATGAGCAGATCGCGATGGCGCTCGAGGTCCGCGATGCGCTGGTCACGGGCACCCATCGTGTAATTGAGGCGGGCACGGGCGTCGGCAAATCGATGGCCTATCTGGTGCCTTTTGCCGAGGCGGCACGCCGTAACAACATCACGGTTGGTATTGCGACCAAATCGAACAATCTTGCCGACCAGCTCATGTACCACGAGCTGCCAAAACTTGCCGAGCAACTGGACGGTGGTCTGTCATTTTGCGCTCTCAAGGGGTATGACCACTATCCGTGCCTGCGCAAGCTTGAGCGCATGAGCCGAGGCCAGGTCGAGATTACCACCAAGCGCGATCCGGCGGACACGCTCACGGCGGTCGCGGTCATTATGGCGTACGTCTGCCAATCAGCCGATGGCGACCTCGACTCGCTTGGCATTCGGTGGCGCAGCGTCAACCGCCCCGACTTTACGACGGCCTCGCGCGAGTGTGCTCGTCGCCTCTGCCCGTTTTTCCCTGATAAATGTTTGGTCCACGGCGCTCGCCGTCGTGCGGCGCATGCCGATGTGGTGGTCACCAACCATTCCCTGCTGTTCCGCAATGTCGCGGCCGAGGGCAGGATTTTGCCTCCGATTCGTCATTGGGTAATCGACGAGGCCCATTCCATCGAGCGCGAGGCGCGCCGTCAGTGGGCGCGCGTGGTGTCGGCGGATGAATCGCGCGTTCTGTTTGAGCGCCTGGGTGGCTCGAGCGCCGGCGCGCTAAGCCGGGTTTCCCGTGATTTGGCAACCTCCGAGGGCTCTACGCTCTATCTGGGCCTTACTGCCAAGGCGTCGTCGACGGTTGCGCGCGCGAGCATGGCAATCGCCGACGTGTTCGATGGCGTTCGCGAGCTCGGCCGCCGTGCGCGTGGGGGTTATGACAATGCCAATCTATGGATTGGCCCCGAGCTGCGCGAATCTGACGACTGGCATGATTTCTTACAGTCGGCCTACGTTGCCATCGACGCGTTGGAACAGGCTGACAAGAGCGTCGACGCGCTGGTGCAAGCCGTCGCCGCCGACAAGCCCGAGGTTGTTGTCGACCTGGGTGATATCTCGCGCCGCCTGCACGAGCTGGTCGAGAACCTCAAACTCATCATTGATGGCACCGATGAACACTACGTGTATTCGCTGCAGGTCAATCGCAGGTTGCGTGCCGGCGGAGAGTCAATGACCGCAGAGCGCATCGACATTGGCGAGGCCTTGGCAACCGAGTGGCTGCCCGAGGTTCACACGGCTATCTTTGCCTCGGCGACTATGACGGTGTCCAAAAGCTTTGAACACTTTAACCATGCGGTCGGCCTCGATCGCATCGGTGCTTCAACATCCTCATCGCTGCACTTGGACTCGAGCTACGACTTCGATTCGAACATGGCTGTAGTCGTTGCGGGCGATATCCCCGATCCGCGCGATCGTGAGAGCTATCTTACGGCGCTCGAGCGCGTGCTGGTCGACGCCCATCTTGCCATGGGCGGATCGGTGCTCACACTGTTCACCAATCGGCGCGACATGGAAGACCTGTACGCCCGCGTTGAGCCCAAGATGGCCCGTGCGGGTCTGGAGCTCAACTGCCAGCAGCGCAACTCATCTCCTCGTCGCCTGCGCGACCGGTTTATCAATGAGCCGACCTCGTCGCTTTTTGCGCTTAAGGCCTTCTGGGAGGGGTTTGACGCCAGCGGCGAGACGCTGCGCTGCGTCATCATTCCCAAGCTGCCGTTCTCGAGCCCTACGGACCCGCTCTCGTGCGAGCGCAACCTGCGTGAAGACCGCGCTTGGGCGCGCTATTCGCTGCCCGAGGCGGTGCTCGAGGTCAAGCAGGCGGCTGGCCGCCTTATCCGCTCGTCGACCGATTGCGGCGTGCTGATTCTGGCCGACCCGCGCCTGGTGACGAAGGGCTACGGAAAGAAGTTCTTAACGTCGCTGCCCACGAGCTCCTACCAGCGCATCGAATCGGCGCAGATCGGTCACTATCTGCAACTGTGGCGCGCACGTCACGAGCGGCGGCGCTAAAGCGGACAGACGAGGGTTTTTGCCATATCGCACAGACGCTTTGACAGGACGGGGTCATCCAAGATGCGGATGGCTCCGCCCGCTGCGATTATCTGGCTCAGTAGCCAACGCTCGGAGCCGTAATGCACGGTTACCGTTGCCGTGTCTGCCCCGCTGCGCTCGATTAGGGTGATGCCGGCCCAGTCCAGATGCTCTGCCATATCGAATGGCATCAGGAGCTTTGCGCTACGCTGCGTCCGGGCAAGGGAATCGTGGAGGGATGCGACGCCCGGTGCGTGAGGCACGACGGAGTCTTCCGTCAAGGCGAGTCCCTCGATTTTATCCATACGATAGGTACGCTGCTCGTCGACCGCGACATCCCAGGCAATCAGATACGTTTGGTCGCCGTTTGTTGTGATGCGCAAGGGGTCGACCAAACGCTCGCGCGCTTGTGTGTCATCCATCGAGCGATACGAGATGCGGCAGCGAACGCCGTCCCGAATGGCGCAGCTCAGCTGCTGCCAGTGCGATCCGTGGGCGACGGTGTCAAAGACGCGCTGGTTGTAGCCGAGCTCTTTGGGAAGAAGGGCGCGCCGTATTCGAGCCGCCGCTTGGGGTTCGATCCCCAATGATTCAAGTTCATGGTTGAGCACAGCGCCCTCGGCGGCACTCAGACGCAGCGGTAGCACGCGCCCCGCATCACCGGTGAGGACCACGCACTCGCCGCGGCGTTCGCAGATAATACGTGCGCCCGATTCTCGGTCCGCAAGTGTCGAGACAATCTCGAGAATCTCGTCGAGCGATGCTCCCGTGATATCAAAGCGGCTGCAAAGCTCGTCTCGTGTCATGCCGTTCTCGCCGGCGGCGTAGAGGGCCTCCATGATGTCGATGGCGCGCGAGAGTCTCTGCTCGCTGGTGAGTTTACGCACGGGCATGCTCGTGCACCGTCCTTTCGATGAGGTG
>URBA01000181.1 GCA_900545905.1 uncultured Collinsella sp. | reverse complement strand
TCGATATCCGGATGTTGAGAAGCCATGACAACCCTTTCTTGTGCTTATCGCCCACGCACCGCCGCATGGACGCGAACTACACATTCTAGCAGCGCACGGGGTATATTTACCAGCACGTGCGCCATCAGCGCGGGAATACCGTCAACGTCGCACAGAATAGCTGGCGCGAAGCGCTATTCCGCATCGACCACACGAAGCAGATATGCCACGCGCGTTGCGGCCGTGCATTTAAAACGCTCGTCCGCGCGAACGCCCGCGACCCATACTACGGCACCTCCCGGAGCCGTTCTTACCACGGGTACGCCAGAGCGGTCTGAAACAGGAATGCGCGCCTCGTTCAACAGGTCTGACACTTTCTTGCTTCGGCCGTTCATCCCCAACGGGCACATCACGTCTCCCGGCACAGGGCTATCCACCCACAGGCGCGCCAATCGCGCCTCGGCGGGAATCTCCCCGCGCGAGCCGGCTAGCATCCGCTCGCTATCGCGGTCGGCGAACCCCAGGGCCGCCGCATCCACCAAGGCCGCAACCTCTCCGGCAGCAGCAAGCTCGCGGGCACGGTGCACGATATCGCACCCCGGCTCCACAGCCATCGGCTCTGCTGTCAGCATACGCCCCGCCCCCAGCGGCAGACGACCGGGAACGGAGATCCAGTCGGCCACTAAGCCCTCGCGCGCCGCCGGGGCCTTGAGCGCCAGCATGCCAAACTCCACACGGGCATCAATTCCCGCAGGAAGCGTAACCGAGCCCGAGCCCGCAGCGACGCAGGCAAGTACCCGTTCTACATGCCGCATCTCCGGTCGCGCGTCGGGATCGATACGCTTAATCGCCAACCGCACGATACGCCGTGCAATCACAACCTCAGCGGCGGCAAGACGGCGCGCATCGAGCACCAGTGCGCCCGCCGCCTCCTTGCGCAGGCAGCTTCGAAACGCCTGTGCCGAAAGCTGAGAAAGAAAGGCATCTTCGTCGCCCAGAATTTCGCAAGCGGCGCCAATCGTCTTACAGACGTTCGCGTTGCGCTGCGCCACCACCGGCATCACCCGATGGCGCACATAGTTGCGCAGGTACGAAACGTCCTCGTTGCTTTCATCTTCCCGCCACGGCTGACCGTGCACCTGCAGATAGCTCACGAGCTCATCATGCGTGAGGTCGAGCAAGGGGCGCACCACAATGTTCCGACGGCGTGGAATGCTTGATAGACCCGCGGGACCCGACCCTTTAATGGCATTCATCAAAAATGTTTCCGCGCGGTCCGACGAGGTATGCGCGGTACAGATACGAGCCGCCGTCCGCGGTGCGCCCGATTCGGCACAAAGTTCGCGAACATATCTCCGTGCCGCGGCATAGCGCACCTCGCGGGCCGCAGCCTCGATATTGCCCGATTCGTCATCAAAATAGGCATGCTCAACGCACAGCGGCAAGCCGTATTGCACGCACAAATCACGTACAAAGGCCTCGTCGCCATCGGATGCCTCCCCGCGCAGATGATGGTTTACATGCAGCACGTGCAATCGCTCGCGCGCAATGGGAGCGACGCCGCGCCCGTCCTGAATATCCAGCTTTGATGTGCAAGCCATAAGGAGCAGCGCCGTCGAGTCCGCACCGCCTGATACCATGAGCACTACGGGGGCAGCGGCCTGCCGCGTTGCCAGGGCGCTCTTATCCGTCCTCGGCGCGGCATGATGTCCATAGTGCTGAGATACCGTTGGCATTCGCTTCCTCCTCTATTCGTCCGCACCCATTGTATCCTTTGGAATCTTATGTCTCGTCTGCACCTTCATATCCTCGGCAGTGGCTCTAAAGGCAACTGCGCACTCATCGAGGGCCCGCAGGGGCTCATTATGGTCGATGACGGACTGTCTCGCCGCGAGACATTAAAGCGCATGGCAGAACTGAGGCTCTCGGCAGACAACGTCTCGGCTCTTCTCATTACTCATGAGCATAGCGATCACATCAAGGGCCTCGATGTCTGGTGCAAGCACTGGCACGGCCCCCTCTTTGCCAGCAGGGGCACTCTTTCGAGCAAAGAAAATCTTTCGCATCTGCCTGTCGAGGAATTCGATCCCGGTGACACCCTATCCATTGCCGGCATCCACGTGCAAACCTACTCAACGTCACACGATGTCATCAATCCAGTCGGCTATCGATTCGACACCCTCGATGATTCCATCGGCTTTGCCACCGACACCGGAGAGCTATCGAGCCAAGCCATGAACACCCTCAAAGATTGTCGAGTCCTCGCGCTCGAGAGCAACCATGATGTGACCATGCTGCGCGAGGGAGAATATCCCCGCTTTCTTCAGGAGCGCATCCTGTCTGCAAGGGGACACCTCTCCAATGGCCAAGCCGCCGAAGCCGCGCGCGAACTTGTTACCGATCGCACCGAACAGCTCATTGCCATGCATATCAGCCAAGATAACAATCGTCCGAGCCTTACCGTCAAAAGCTATGCCAAAGCTCTGGCCGCAACCCTGGATGACGAGGTCGGCAGCTCCGCAACCCTTCTCCAAGGATCGCGAAAACTCTCGATACGCCCTGCGAGTCAGTATCAGCCGGCAACCATTCAATAGACTGTCCTAGACAGCAAAAGGGGCCGAGAATCGCTTCCCAGCCCCTTTTGCTGTCTTTTCATAGCGCAGAACACCAACGAAGTTAGTCGATGGAGATCTTCGTAACGTTCTTCTTCTCGACGATCTTGGGAACCGTAACGGTCAGGATGCCGTCAGCGTACTTAGCCGAGAGGCCCTCGCTCGAAGCGTCCTTTAGATACACGCCACGCGTCGCGCTGTACGAGCTGAACTCCTTCTGCAGGAAGTTCTTGCCCTCGTTCTCCTCGTCTTCCTCGACATTCACGCTAATGGACAGACGGCCCTCATTGAGCTCGACATCGATATCGTCCTTGGCGACACCGGTCAGATAGGCCTTGACCTCATAGCCGTCGCCCTTATCCTCAACGTCAACGGGAAACGCCTTGGAAGCAATCGAGTTGTTTGCAAGGTCGGTCATATCATCAAACAGATCGAACAGCGAGCTAGCAGAAGGACGAACGCCAAAAACCGAACGATAAGGAACCATGCTTGCCATGTTTACCACTCCTTTTAGGACTGCCGAGCCATCTTCTAGGTGACTGGGACTTCTTTTGACGCTCTTATATATGCCCACCCAGTGCTTATATATACATCGACTATAAAGTTTTTTGAGTCCAGTACTATAAGCATATCTAAGTGTGTGTGACTAAGGTTTTAGTAAGGTTAAGGTTCTTTGAACCAGAGCTTAAATAACGAGTATGTTCGCAGCTACAAATAACAAGGGGCTTACAATGAGCGCGTACACGTTGTTGGTAACGAGCTAAAGGGCATCATGGACGACCAAAACCAGAACAATATGTTTATGCCGACGCAGGGCGAAGATACTTCTACGCAGCCGCCACGGTTCCATCGCCCCCACATCTCGCAAGAGCCCATCAATGACCCAGAGCCCGATTATGTGACGAGAAACCGATATCAAACGCTCGAGGATGCCCAAACGGGACGTAAACATATGGGCGTCGCCTCGGGAGACCCTGTATATCTGAAAGACGCACCATTATCTAAAAACAGCGCAGCTAGTGATGAGCCGATGAAAGCATCCGCCGTCCATCAACAAAGAGGGCCTCGACCCAAGCAAACCTTGACGCATTCGGCTCGCTATCTCGAAACGCCAAAACAGGGAAAGTCAATCTTCGTTTCGTCAAGTAAACGACGCAAGCAGCATCAGCTGACAATTCTGCTTTTGACCATTGCGGCCATAGCGGTTGCCCTTGTTATACGATTTATTTTCTTTAAATAAAGGCTCGATACCGAAAACAACAAGATCGTCTGGTGTAATTGAGTCATTTACGCCCCGTAAACGCAAAAAAGGGGGAGGCCGCGAGGCCTCCCCCTTCTTCAAGTCAAGCGTACGGCTCGGTGCCGTCCACCGGTCAGCGGCGCCCTGGCCTCCCACGG
>URBA01000180.1 GCA_900545905.1 uncultured Collinsella sp. | reverse complement strand
CGCGCCCGCATCACGCCCGAGACCGAGCTTGACGTGCCCGCCACCTCCATCTACCAGGCCGGTGCCATCAAGCTCGAGGAGGAGCTCTCCCCTGCTGAAACCTTCGAGACCGGCATGGGCGAGGCTGCCTACACCTACTTGGCCGACCACGCCACCAAGCGCATCGTCATCGATGTGCCCGCATACAAGCACGCCACGGTTACCGTGCGCGTGAGCGGTGTCGATGCCGCCGCGGCCATCGCCGGCATCGATGTCGTCGCCCGTCCCCAGTCGACGCTCAATCTGCATATTGCCCTGGACTCCCCCGTTGCCGGCCAAGGCGTCGTGGGCTCCGTGCTACGCGTGTGCGCCCACGAGTACGCCGCTGTCAACGTGACCTGCACGCAGACGCTCGACGATAGCTGGATCGCGCTCGACGACACCGGCCTGTTCCTGGACGAGGGCGCGCGCGTCAACGTGCAGCACACCGTCCTGGGTGCCGGCGCCAGCGCCACCGGCCTTGCCGGCGACCTGCTGGGCGATACCGCCAAGGTCACCATCGATACTGACTACCTGGGCGCCCGAGAGCAGGTGCGCGACTTTAACTACGAGCTGCGCCACCGCGGTCGCAAGACCGAGTGCGAGATCGACGCCAACGGCGTGCTGACTGGCACGTCCAAGAAGGTCTACCGCGGCACCATCGACCTCGTGCACGGCTGCAAGGGTGCCGTCGGCACCGAACGCGAAACCGTGCTGCTGGCCAACAAGGGCGTCGACAACAAGACCGTCCCCGTCATCCTCTGCGACGAGGACGACGTCGCCGGCAACCACGGCGCTACCATCGGCCACGTCCGCGACGAGCAGCTGTTCTACCTCGCCTGCCGCGGCCTTGACCAAAGCGCCGCCGAGGACCTGTTCATTCGCGCCAAGCTGGAGGACGCCGCGCTTTCCGCCACCGACGAGCGCACCCGCGCAGCCGTCGTCCGCTTGGGCAACAACCTGATCAACAACTTTGAAGAGGAGCTCGCATGATCGACACCGAGCACGTTAAATGCGATACCTGTACCGCACCAGAGCCTATGGAGCTCGACGCCAGCGACGAGGCCTCGCGCGGCTGGCCTACCGTCGACATCGAGACCAATCCCTACAAGGCACAGTTCCCGCTTTTCCAGCAGCACCCCGAGATCGCCTTCCTCGATAGTGCCGCCACCGCGCAGCGCCCCGCCTGCGTGCTCGACGCCGAGCGTGACTTCTATCAGCGCATGAACGCCAACCCCCTGCGCGGCCTGTACTCACTGTCCGTCGAGGCCACCGACGCCATCGCGAAGGTCCGCCAACAGATCGCCGATCTCATCGGCGCCCCCAACGCCAACGAGGTCGTCTTCACCCGCAACACGAGCGAGTCGCTCAACCTGGTCGCCAAGAGCTTTGCGCCCACAGTGCTCGAACCGGGCGACGAGGTCGTCATCACCATCATGGAGCACCACTCCAACCTGATTCCGTGGCAGCAGGTCTGCCGCGAGACCGGCGCCAAGCTCGTCTACCTCTACCCCACCAAGACCGGTCAACTCACCACCGAGGAGGTTCTGTCCAAGGTGGGCCCCAAGACCAAGATCCTGGCCGTGGGTCAGGTTTCTAACGTGCTGGGCGTCGAGAACCCGGTCAAGAACCTCGGCAAGCTCGTGCACAAGTACGGCGGCTATCTGGTCGTCGACGGCGCACAGTCGCTGCCGCACATGCCGGTCGATGTGGCCGACCTGGGCGCCGACTTCTTTGCCTTTAGCGCGCACAAGGCCATGGGCCCCATGGGCATCGGCGTGCTGTGGGGCAAGATGGACCTGCTGAACGCCATGCCGCCCATGCTCACCGGTGGCGAAATGATCGACTCTGTCACCGAGCAGGACGCCGTCTGGGCGCCCGTCCCCGAGAAATTCGAGGCCGGCACGCAGGACGCCGCCGGCATCTTCGCCCCGGGCGCCGCCTTTGATTACCTGGTCAACACGGTGGGTTACGAGAACATCCAGGCCCGCGAGCAGGCACTCGTCCACTATCTGATGGGCGAACTCATGCAGCTCGACTTTGTCCAAATCATCGGTTCCATCTACTGGGACAACCACCACGGCGTTGTGAGCTTTAACGTCAAGGGAATTCACCCGCACGACGTCGCGAGCATCATGGACATGGACGGCGTCTGTATCCGCGCCGGCCACCACTGCGCGCAGCCGCTGCTCACCTGGCTGGGCGTCGAGAATCTTGCCTGCTGCCGCGCCAGCGTGGCCTTCTACAACGACAAGGCCGACATCGACAAGTTCATCGCCGGCCTGCATCACGTTTGGAGCACGTTCAATGGGTAATCTGTACACCTCCACCACGTTTATGGAGCACAACTCGCACCCCGACTATAAGTACGAGATGGATGCTCCCACGCACGAGCACGACGGTATCAACCCCAGCTGCGGAGACGAGCTCACCTTGCAGCTGCGTGTCGAGAACGATGTAATCGAGGAAGCCTCGTTTACCGGGCACGGCTGCGCCATAAGCCAGGCCAGCGCCGACATCATGGCCGACCTCATCACCGGCGAGACCGTCGAGGAGGCGCGTCGCTTGGCGGGACTCTTCCTCGCCATGATCCGCGGCGAGAAGCTCTCCGAGGACGACCTGGAAGACCTGGACGAAGCCGCCCAGCTCCAGGACATCTCGCACATGCCCGCCCGCGTCAAATGCGCCGAGCTCGCCTGGCGCACCCTCGACGGCATGCTCGAGGGGCAAACAAACCAGTAGCTTATGCCCCGAATCCAAGGGTTTTGATTGCCGAGCCGCCCGATACGGGCGGCTCTGTTTTTACCTAATGAGCGCGGTGGCACAAAGTCCGCGCGTCCGGCGCCCCGTCTGACATTTGCCACACAGCCAGACGCGAACACGGGCGTTTTCCACAGCACCAAAGGCCTGCGGCAGGGCCCCGGGCCCGCCAAGCAATGCGCCAAGCCCCGTTCTGCGAAGCTCCGACTCGCTTCGCGCCTGCCGCAGACGGGTCCCATAGGGAGCGGCGTGCATTTTTGCGAGTATTCAGCACGCCAAGCTGTGTGTATACGCATCGAAAGCGTTAATCAACATCTTCAGGCGCATATATATTGTGTTTAGAACAAGCATCGCGGTCTGACGGGACGCAGACACGTGCTTCGGGGGCGCAACGGCAGGGATCAATAGCTTCGGGGTCCGCATGTTGCAAGATTGCGTCGGTGCCGACAGCACCACGATGCTGAAAACTCCGTTTTTTGCACGGCGCAGACGGGGGTAGGCACGGGCAAACCCGGACTGAGCCGTTATTTTATGCAAGATGGCGATTGTTCTATGCATATTAAGAAGTGCAGTTACCTCACCAAGCTTTTGAACGCTGGTTGCGGCGTATGGACGACCCCAGCTGCGGTGAAAAGGCGACCTTACATCACGTTTCCGCCAGCCCGCATCGCCGTTCGCGCGCGGGCGCGCACGATACGAGAGACGGTACTTTTGCCAATCCCGGTATACCGCTCAATCTGGCGCACCGTAAAGCCGGCATTGTTCAATCCAACAATAACAGTATCGCGCTGCGCCGGCGGTGCAGTTTTAACCCCGTTGAGCGGAACCCCGAGACTCTTCGCCAACTTGCCGGCAAAGGCATTGCGTTCCCACTCTGTCTCTTTCATATCGCACAGCGCTGGCTTGCTGCCGTCGGGCGTCGAAAGCGAATAGGCAATAAAGCCCTCGGCAGAACCAAAAAGCTCAAGCACGCAAGAAGGATCAGAAAATCCCCTCGCGACATCAGCCGCGTCACCGTCGTAAGCGCACAAATGCTCCGCAAAGCTACTCCAGGGATAACGCTCGATTAGGCTAACGCCCGCCTCCTGCGGATCGGCGTGTACGGAGCGAATAGCCTCCATCACCTGCCAGTCGGTATCGAGCGAGCGCCGGTCAAAACGGTTCTGGAACAGATGGCCTGTGCGCCTCGTGCGTTTATTGAACCGCCGCGCGTACGTCAAAAGCAGCCGGTGCATCGCCGCG
>URBA01000179.1 GCA_900545905.1 uncultured Collinsella sp. | reverse complement strand
CGCCCGAGCGATTGGCGTCCGAGAGATACAGGTTGTTATCCTGCGGGTTGTAATGGTCGGTGAGCTCGCCGGCGACGCCCTTAATGCCCACGGCGTTGCAACCGTTGGCATCGAGCATACGGCGAGCAACCGCAGCACCCGTGTCGCCGTCCGAGCGAACCTTGGACCACGTCTTGTACGTCGAGTTGATATAGCTCTGTGCAGCAAGACCGAGCACCGTGCAGACAAGAACAACCAGTAGGTACAGCGGGTCGATACCAAAGCCGTATCCATAGTAATAAGGCATGCAAATTCCTCCGAATCGAGTTACACGTTGGAGGCATTTTACCCATTCAGGCGGTTAGGCTTCCCTATAGCAATTCAATTTTGCCATCTTTGACCGTCAACCCCATGTTGCCCGAGAGCAGATCGTCCAGGCGCGAGCCCACAAGCTCAAAGCGCCAGCCTTCGCGCAGGGGGCTCTGCTCGGGATGCTCAATGTAGTCGGCCAGGTCGTCGCGCGAGGCAATGACCGAGGTCGCCACGCCCGAGCGCTCGGCAACCAGGCGAATGAGCGCATACATCAGATCCGTCACGCTCTCCAGCTCCGGCGAGATCTGGCGGTGTCCGCGCACCATGAGCGGCAGGCGATCGTGCGGGCAACTCGCGCCGCGCTTGATGGCCATGAGCGCGCCGTCCACGTCGCGCTCCCCCAGCTGATCGGTACCGCGGATACTGCGGAACTCCTCGACGCGCACGGGATTGCGCTTGACGAGCGCCAGCAGCGTATCGTCGGACATGACCCACTTGCGCGGGATGTTGCGTCGCTCGGCACGGTCCTCGCGCCAAGCGGCAAGCTCGCGCGCGATGCCCAGCTGATGGCGGCTGCAGGAGTTGATGCGCTTGACCTTGCGGAACGCCTCGTGACGATCAGCGCGATAGTGCGACTCGTCGGCCAGTGGGCGTAGCTCGTCGAGCACCCAGTCCACGCGGCCCAGCTCGCGCAGGCGGCTCATCATCTCGGTATAGGCGACGATCAGGTACTTGACGTCATCAATCGCGTACTCAATCTGCTTGTCGGTCAGCGGGCGCCGCGACCAGTCGGTCAGCGATTCAGTCTTGGGCAGCGATACGCCGCAAAACGTCTGCACGAGCGCGCCGTACGAAATCTGCTGGCGCTCGCCCAAAAAGGCGGCGGCGACCTGCGTGTCAAAAATAGGACGCGGCAGCACGCCCACGGTATGGAGCATAACCTCCATGTCCTGCGAGCAGGCGTGGAACACCTTGGTCACGCTCTCGTCGGCCATGAGCTCGGCGAGCGGCGACAGGTCGTCGATCACCAGGGGGTCGATTGCGACGCTCTCGGCAGGGGTGGCAATCTGAACCAGGCACAGACGCGGATGGAACGTGCGCTCGCGCAAAAACTCGGTATCGACGGCAATCGCGTCGAACTCGCGGGCGCGCTGGCAAAAGTCGAGTAGAGCCTGATGTGTGGAAATGTACATATCAACCCATCGAATAAGGTTAGGCCCGAAAAACACGGGTAGGATATCGGCATTGCCTTACAACTATACTCGGTTAGTCACAGAACGGGAACGTAAGTATGCGCTGCCTTATCATCCACAACCCGGCATCGGGCCCCAGCTCAGATGAAATCTACGCATTCACGCACGCCCTTGCGCAGGGCGGCGACGAGGTCGTGATGCGCTTTATCGGCGATGGCATGGAGCCCGAGGACGCCGTGGCGGACGTGCGCGAGTTTGATCGCGTGGTTGTCTCGGGCGGCGACGGCACCGTCTCCAACGTGCTCGACCAGATGCGCGGATGCGGTGTCCCCACACTCGTCTTCCCCTCTGGCACGGCCTGCCTGTTCTTCAACAACATCGGCAATGCCCCCGAGGCGGCGGCACTCGCCAAGGCCTGCCGCGCCGGCCGCACCGTCAAGGCAGACATGGGCGAGCTCTTTTGGCTCGACGAGAACGGCAACGAGAAGCGCCACGGCTTTATCATCATCGCCGGCTCGGGCTACGACGCCGAGATCATGATGAAGGCCGCCCCCACCAAAAACGACATCGGTGAGATCGCCTACTTCCTGTCCGCACTCGCCACGCCCAATCCCACGGTCGCGCACTTTACAATTGAGCATGACGGCATTGTCGAGGAGCTCGACGGCATCTGCTGCATGGCCGGCAACACCTCGGTCATCCAAAACGACATCAATCTGTTCCCCGACTGCCGCATGAACGACGGCATGGTGGACATCGCAGTCATCGAGCCCGTGCGCACCGTGCAGCTGCTGCCTACCGTGATCACCGCCGCGCTCGACCCCGCCGGCAAGGTGCTCGGCCGTCCGCAGTTTAAGATCATCCAGACCAAGGAAGCCAAGATCACCTGCACGCCGTCGCTGGGCATGCAGTTCGATGGCGAGATTATCTCCAGCAACTCCGGTGTCTTTGGCGCCCGCGCGCTTCCGCAATGTCTCGACCTCATCGTCGACGAGTTTTCACCGCTTGGTAAATAGGAGGACCCCATGAACGACAATCCCCTGCTCGGCTTTATCGTCATTGTTTTGGCTATGCTCGTAGGCTATGCGATCAACGTGATCCACCGTCGGAAGAAGTAATTCCACGTTGGTATGATATTCATCCAATTATCGTCTCCCCCGCTGTTTATGCATTTGCCAAACAGCGGGGGATTTTCATTTCGGGTATTTCCAGACGCTTTATTCAGGTGCAGTAATTGCAGGGAGTCTTTATTTGGCTAAAGCTACAAACTGAGTATAATTAACCACTCATCGCATATTTCATTACGCTTATCGAGTAAGTATCTTTCATAGATGAATATTGTTTCCAGTTCGTTACGCTAGTGGGGTGTCTTTATTGGCTGAAGCCCTCTGGCGACAGAGGGCTTTCGCACGCTGGGAGGGATTATGAGGAAAACTCACCCCGTCAACGCGCTCAAGAAGCTAGGCATAGGCCTCGCCTTTGGAGCTGCAACCATCATGTCCATGCCGACGTCTGCGCTCGCCTGCACGCAGATGTACATGGGCAAAAACCTTACGGCCGACGGCAACACGTACTACGGCCGTGCCGAGGACTTTGGCAAGCGCTATCTTAAGCACTACGGTATCGAGCCTGCCCACGAAGCTGGCTTTAAGTACAGCTCGATTGAATCTGCTTTTGAATACACTTCGAATAAGCCTACCTATCGCTACAGCTATGTACGCGACCACCCCTCCAACTGGTATGGTCGTACCGATGCCTACTCCGAGGCCGGAATCAACGAGAAGGGCGTGTCATGCTCTGCCACGCTGAGCACCTCCTATAACGAGGATGCCGAAGCAGCAGACCCCATCGATGAGCGAGTGGGTCTGGGCGAGTATAGCTACGGCAGCATCATCTTGGGCGAGAGCGCCACGGCACGCGAGGGCGTCGAGCTCCTTGGCAGCCTGATCGACGACCAGGGCGTCTGCACCAACGACCAGATCATCATCGCCGACAACAACGAGACCTGGCTGTTCGCCACACTTTCCGCCCATCAGTGGATCGCCATGAAGCTGACCGACGATGTCGCCTCACTCAACCCCAACATCGGCAGCCTCAACTACGATGTCAACCTCAATGACATCGAGAATTGCCTCCACTCCAAGGACATCGAGTCCATGCCTGTGGAGAAGGGCTTTGCCGAGTACACCGACGGCAAGTTCGACGTTGCCAAAACGTATGGCGAAAGCCTCGCCGATTCCGGCGTTCACCAGTGGACTCGCTATGTGCAAGGCCGCGATTATTTTGCTAGACCGCTGACCGAAGGCACGGATTACGAGATTACCACCGTTGAGAACGATGACGGTACCAGCCAAAAGGGAGCCATGGTCAGCGAGATCCAGCCCTTGTTCTTCAAGCCTGGCAAGTCTGGCTGGAGCACCTTTGAGCTGATTCGTGCCTTTGGCAACCGCGGCGAAAAGGTTCCTGGCCTTAACGCCAACATTGACGGCGTCTACGCCATCGGCAGCGAGCGCAACACCGAAATCAACCTTTTCCAGATT
>URBA01000178.1 GCA_900545905.1 uncultured Collinsella sp. | reverse complement strand
GAAATGGGGGCATACAGCGGCTCTCAGAGCGCCTGCCGCACTTCCCCGCCATTACCTTTGCGGCATCCTCGTATGGAGTCCATCCTGGTTGGCGTTTTGTTGTAACCGCTCACTTGTCCACAGATCAAGTGAACTGCTGGAATAAATACAGCGACACACTAGTTCGTTACAGTCGCCATATCTGCGTAAATCGCCGCGATAAATACAGCCTGTACTCGTCTGTATACCAGCTACGCGTATGTAGATTCATGTCGCGTTAATAAATCGGCTCAAGCGCGTGCAAAACGCGCAAGTAACCGCAAAAAGCGATTATCGCGCAGGTAGATTTTTGGCACCCTGTTGCTTAATCAAAATTAAGCAATTGCTTAAAACAAAAAAGGTCAGGCACTAGGTGCCTGACCTGCAAACTTCTGGTCGGGACGACTGGATTCGAACCAGCGACCCCTTGACCCCCAGTCAAGTGCGCTACCAAGCTGCGCCACGTCCCGAAGCTTTTGTTTGTTGCTCTGCTCTCGCTCGCAACAGGGAGTATATTAACCCGAAACTTTAGCCTTGTGCAAGAACTTTTTTATAAATTTTGAAGCAAGTCCAAAATTGTATCTGCGAGCTGGGGTTTTGTTAGCACGGGAAGTTCTTGCGTACCCGTTGTGCTCACAATCCAGGCCTTGTTAGTGTCGGTTCCAAAGCCCGAATCGGCGCGCGAGACATCGTTGGCGATAATGGCATCGCAGCCCTTGCGGGCCAATTTGCGCTCGGCGTACTCGACGACGTTATCAGTCTCGGCTGCAAAGCCGATTACGAGGCGATCGCCCTTTTGGCGTGAAAGTTCGGCCAAGATGTCAACGGTCTCGACGAGCTCGATTCGATCCAGGCGCTCGTTGGCCTTTTTGAGCTTATGGTCCGCAGGGGTGGCGGGGGTATAGTCGGCGACGGCGGCCGCACAAATTGCCGCATCGGCCGTCTGGAAGGCGCTGAGCGCTGCCTGCAGCATTTCAGCGGCGGTCTGCACGCGCACGCACTCCACGCCGCGGGGGACATTGAGCGATGTCGGTCCCAGCACAAGCTTGACCGCAGCACCGCGGCGAGCGGCCTCCCCTGCCAGGGCGATGCCCATCTTGCCTGATGAGCGGTTGCCAATGAATCGCACCGGGTCGATCGGCTCGTGCGTGGGGCCGGCGGTGATGACGATGCGCTTGCCCGTCAGGTCTTGCGGCACGGGGTTGAGCACCTCACAGACAGCCTCGACGATGTCCTCGGGCTCGCTCATGCGGCCCGTGTCCACGTCGCCGCACGCAAGGTAGCCGCTGCCGGGTCCCACAACATGGACACCGCGCTCGCGCAGCGTGGCCATGTTGGCCTGCGTCGCCGGCGCCTTCCACATGCCATTGTTCATGGCCGGCGCGATCACGATCGGTCGCGGCGTGGCAAGCAGCGTGGTGGAAATAAGGTCATCGGCGATGCCCTCGGCCATCTTGGCGATGATATTGGCCGTCGCGGGCGCCACGACCACCAGATCGGGCTCCTGCGCCAGCGAAATGTGGTGGATGGGGTCGGAGGGATCGTCGAATAGGCCCACGGCAACTGGCTCGTTGGTGAGCGCACGGAAGGTGAGCGGGCCCACAAACTCCGTGGCATGCTCGCTCATAACGACCTTGACGCGCGCACCGCGCTTTTGCAGCAGGCGCACGATATTGCACGACTTATAGGCGGCGATCCCGCCGGTAATGCCCAGCAGGATCGTTTTTCCCTCAAGTTGCATTGAATTGTTGGATGCCGCCATCGTTTAAGCTTCCTTGCTCGGGAGTACCAGGAGGCGGTGGCAGTACGGGCAGTGCGTAATCTCGCTACCGTCGTGGTTGAGGTCGCTCATGGACGATGCCTGCAGCGCGGTGTGGCAGACTGTGGGGATGTTGCCCTGGATGGTCTCGACGGCCAGGCCGCGGAACTGCTTGAGCAGACGCTCGTAGTCGGTGAGCACGTCGGCCGGCAGAGTGGCGGCAAGCGCGGTGCGTTCCTTAGTGGCGGCGTCAATCTGAGCCTGCAGGTCGGCGGCCTTGGCGCGGGCGGCCTTGGTATCGGCCTTCACGCCCTCCTCGAACTTGGCGATAATTGCCTGTGCGCGGGTCTCGCGGTCGAGCGCCTCCTTATGGGCGACAACGACATCCTTGCGGGTGTGCTCAATCTTGTCCAGGCGCTTGGCCAGGGTGGCGAGCTCGTTTTCCAGGTCCTGTACCTCGCGGTAGTCGGAGCCGTCAACGTGGCGCTTCTTAGCGGCCTCGATGGCGTTATTGGTCTGGATCTCGGTGGTGTTGAGATCGTCGAGCTCAATGTCCAGATCCTTGCGCTGGGCGTAGAGCTTGGTCATCTCGGACTTGAGCTTCACATAGGTCTTGCGCTTGGAAGCGAGCTCCTTGAGCTCCGGCATATTGGCAAGTTCGCTCTTGTTGCGGGCGAGCTCCGAATCGATCTGTTGCAGCTTGAGTAGCGTAGCGCCGGCGCTCATAAGTTCTCTCCTTTTGTCACAGTCCACCATTGGCAAGGGTTCAGTATTTTAATCGCATGACGGGGGTCGACCCCGGCGTCAACTGCAGAGTTCATCAATATATCAACGAACGGCTCCTCGGAGCGGTCGTGGCCGAGCAAGATGACGCCCAGACCGCGCAGAGCGAGGTCCTGCGCCACGTGGTATCCCGCCTCGCCCGTCACGACAACATCTGCGCCCGCGGCGATGGCGAGCTCTCCGAAGTCGCCCAGGGAGCCGCCCAAAATGGCGACGGTGCGGCACGGGCGATCAGCTTTGCCCCACACACGCGGGTCGCTGCCAAAGGCCGTGGCAGCACGGGTGGCAAGATCGCGCAGCATGCACGGGTCGTTGAGCGTTGCAAGTGCGCCCAGGCCGGTGGCCTCGGGGTCGTCCACGTGCTCCAGTGAGCTCACGGGTGCGGCACCCAGCAGCTTGCTCAGGCAGACACGGGCTTCGTTCGAGCGGTCCAGGTTGGTGTGGAGCGATATGATGCTCACGCCGCAACGGGCCGCCTCATAGAGTGCCGCGCTGCACTGGGGGCGAGTGGCATCCGCTGGACAAAACGCCTCGGGCGCCTTGATATAGACAGGATGATGCGTCAGCAGCACGTTGACACCGGCCTCGAAAGCACGGTGCACATTGGCTTCGGTCGCATCGAGTGCGCAGGCCACGCCGGCAATCTCGGTGGCAGGGTCGCCCACGGATAAGCCTACGTGGTCCCAGGGCTCGGCGTCCGTCTTTGGATAGCGTGCCAGCAGAGCGCGCTCGAGCTCGGCGACGATCATGCGGCACCCACGATCGTCAGCAGCGCTTGGGCAAAGTCGTCCAGATCGGCTGGGTTCACGCGGTCATCGAACGAGATGCGAAGAGCGCCGAGAGCTTGCTCGCGACCGATGCCCATCGCGCTCAAAACGTGGCTGGGGTCCATACTGCCGCTCGAGCACGCCGAGCCTGCCGATACCTCAAAGCCGGCGGCGTCGAGCTTGATGATGAGCTCCTCGGAGTCCATGCCGTCAATGTAGATCGACACCATGCCGGGCAGACGATCGGCATGCGCATAGTCGCCCATGGTGGCGTGAATGCGCGGATGAGCCGTAAGCGTGGCGTAGAGCTTGTCGGAAAGAGCTTGCAGCGTCGTACGCTCCTGGGCCACGCGGGGCGCCAACGTGCGGGCGGCAGCGGCAAAGGCCAGCTGCGTGCGCAGGTCCTGCGTGCCGGCACGACGTCCGGCTTCCTGTCCACCGCCAAAGATGCGCGGACGCAGCGGCGTGCGGTTCTTAAGGTAGAGTGCGCCGGATGCCACGGGGCCGCCGATCTTGTGCGCGGCAACGGTCATAGCATCGACGCCCAGCTCGGCGGCATCGAGCGGAATGTGCAGATAGCCCTGGATGGCATCGGTGTGGAACAGAGCGCCCACGGTATGCGCGGCCGCGGTCAGCTCGCGGATGGGCTGCACCACGCCGGTCTCGTTGTTGGCAACCATGATGCTCACGAGCGCCACGTCGTCGCCGAGCAAGTCGCTCAGCGCGGCAGGCTCAATATA
>URBA01000177.1 GCA_900545905.1 uncultured Collinsella sp. | reverse complement strand
AGCGTAGTCTCGTGGGCTCGGAGATGTGTAGAAGAGACAGGCCCGAGGCCGCTACGGTAAAGCTTGCGGCTCCATCGCTGGCGAGCGTGTAGCTCTGCGCCGCGTCGCCCAAGAGACCGTTCACGCGCACCCAGTACGTTCCTGCGGCAAATGTTTCGCCCTCGGCCATTGCCGTGCCCGGAGCGCCGTCCGCGTCGTGCACAAACTCGAGCTGGGCCGTGCAGGCATCGGTTTCGAGCTTGCCCTCGAGTGATGCCGCAATCTTGGCGCGCACGTCTTCGCCGGCCTTAAGGCCTTCGAGTCCCTCAAAATGGGGCGTCAGCGCGCGTGGATCGATATCGATGGGCACGGAGCCCCGCAGCTCCGTAACGGTCTCGTTGCCCAAGGCGTCGACATCCACATATTCGATGGCAAACGCATGGCCCGAAGCTGTCGCGTTGAGCGCGTTGCTGCTGTCAGCAAGGCGGAAATGACCCTCGCCAACGGTCTTGCCATCTTGGAATGAGGCATCGCTCAGCGAGTCGCCGTACGTCATGCGCATGCGGGTCGGGAGATAGTACGGGAGATAGTACGAAGCCGTCTGCTTGTGCTCCGTATCGTAATTGCGCTGGTAGATGCTCCGGGCCAGCGCCGCATCAACAAAGTCGGATGCGATGATGCCAATGTGCTTGAGGTAATCTGACTTTGTATCCTCGATGCCGCTGGGATTGATGTACGGGCTCTTATACAGATGCTCGTTGACTACTCGTGCCGAGGTAAAAGGATTGCCTCCGTGCGACAAGCCCGTGCAGCTGGTGTAGTTGATAGACCAGCAGCGCTCCAGGACTTGCTCCTTGGCCCCGTTATCGTCCTCGACATCTACCTCGTTGCGCGTGCGCCCGGTCGTTTCCTTCAGCGCATTATCGACCCAGCTGAGCTTGTCGGTTCCCGTGAGTTTGTACTTGTCCTGGGCGTATACCTTGGTGCAATAGGGCTCTTTGTCGCCTGTTTCCCCCGCGGCTTCAAAGCCCCGCGCGTCTTGGACGAGGCACATGGAACTGCTGTCGGTGTGCGCTGCGATTTTGTTATCCCATTCGGTGAGGTCGAGTCCCCACGTGTGGCCGCTTACGCTGTCGCCGTCGAGTCCAAATCGACGTAGCAGGACGATCTTTCCGCGCACCTCGCCCAGTGTGGGAACGCGGCTCGACGTATAGAACAGTTTGGGGTTGTCGTCCAAAACCTTGGCGAAAGCCGTCGTAACACTTTCGTCGGTAGCCTCGTCGTTGCCTCGTGATACAAGCATGATGAGCGCTTCTGTCGGGTTTTCGTTCAAAAACGTTTTGAAGTAGCCTATGACATCGGAAAGATGCAAAAAGTACGCGTCTTTTTTGAGCAGGTAGTACATCCCATGGTCGATGCCAGGGTTGTTGCCCTTTCCGAGCCGGATATCAAAATAGCGGATTCCCTCGAGCAACTGCGTGGGAATGTAATCCTGCTGGCATTTTACTTGCGAGGATTGGGGCTCAGTGTCGTTGTCCACGCTGCAGGTGCCCGAATCGTGCGTACCCGGGATGCTCAGCTCGTCGAGGAACTTGTTGTCGGCGACGTATTTCATCCAACATGGCCCATCGACGTAGCTGCTGTACGTGATCCAGTCGAGGCTGCTAACCGTGGCATCGTTCTTTTTCATGTCGTAACCGATAAGTTCGAGCTCCCACGGAATGCTCTTACTCTTATGGCAGATCTTATTGTTGTCCTGGTCTTTGCCGTTCGATTCTATTGCCAGGTACTTAATGTCTTTTTTCTCGGTTTCTTTCTCGACCGTGCGGTCTCGGATGATGTAGGTTCCGTTTGATTGACGCTCGAACGCAAAAGCGCGGCTGGGCTTGTTGTCATACTCGCCGCCCCATACGTGGATGACCTTTCCATCTTTGTCCGAGTCGTCGTCGACCGACCAAATGCTGTAGCCCGTCTTTTTATGCTCTTCGAAATTGAGCAAGGTGCGGATAGCATACCAGTTTGTATCGTCATTCTTGGTCGTTACGTTCTCAAGGATGAGCTTGCTGGACGTGCCGTCATTAAACAGATGGCAGACGTTGCCGATGACGTTGCCGTCTTCGTTAACGCTTGCGGTACGAAAATAGCCCGCGGGGCGAAGGCGAATGACGAAATTGTTGAGGCTGACCGACGCTGTGGCAGCGTCGTCTGCAAATGCCGCGCGCACGGGAAGGCCCAATCCCGCGGTTTCGGGCAGGCTTACAAAAGGCGACAATGCTGCGAGTCCTAGGCCCAGCGTAAATGCTCGGCGGCTGATGGCATGGTGTTCGGTCATAACTCCTCCATTCTCAGGGTGCGGTTATGCGCTCGTTTTGGATACTATACTGCCCAGATGTTTAAAGGCGTCGGCTTAAATTGTCTGCATGGCGCTATTAATCGGCGGGCGGACGTGCTGAGGCGCTTGTCTATTGGTGCTACTGGCGCGCTTGGGATAGTTTTGGAGCCCGGCATCCTCGCGTTCGCCAGCTACCGGCATAAGAAAGGGAGGGCCGGTGAGCCGACCCTCCCTTGGTACGAAGCGCTGGGTTACTGTCGCTTGCTTCGCTGCGCTCGTGTTTCCCGTTGCGCTCGCCAGTCGCTTAGCGCTTAATCTCGATATCGTCGAGCTTAACATCCATAGCCTCGGTCTTGGCCTTGGCGATATCATCGGCAAACTCCAGAGACTTCATCATGGTCTCGACGGCGTCTTTGTGCTCCTCGACGTTGTCGATGCGCACGTAGACGCTGCCGCCGCCTGCTTCGGTGAAGTACTCAGTCGTCACGCCGCCCGAGTGTGTATAGGAAGCGTTGCGCCAAGTCTTGCCGTTGTACTTGACGGGGTCATTCTCGGTCCACTCAAAGCTGGCATTCCACTTTGCCTCGTAGTCGAACAGCTCGTCGGCGTTCTTGTCAGGATCGAAGACGGGGATGAAGCGATCGCTGGCGTGCTCGCTCTCGGTGAACTTAAACTGGGCCCTGTCGGCGGTATCGCCTGCGACGTCGGTGACCTCGACGCCCTCGGGGACCTCGACCTTAAACCAGATGAAGTCGGTCCTCATATCCACGGCTGGCTTTTCCGCTCCACCGCCACCGTCACCGCCGCTGCCGGTAGCGCCGCCGCTGCCACCGCAACCCACCAAGGCAACCGCGGCAAAGAGACTGATGCAGAGGGTGAGAATCGCAAAGGCCTTCTTTTTCATGGTCGTGTCCTCCTCGATCTGTAACCGCCCATGGATTACCTGCCTTTACTGTACGCGCGAGTGACTCGTAAGGGTGGGCCATGTGTCCCATTCTGATGGCTGGATTTGCGCCGTTAAGTGGCAATATGCTCGGGCGCAAAAGAGGGGAGGGCCGGTGCTGCCGGCTCTCCCCGGGGTTGGGTGCCCGTTGCTTTAATGGGGCGCATGTGCGCAGGTGCGCGTAGGCGCGTGCGGGTGTCCCGTTACTTGATCTCGATGCTCGAAATCTCGACTTCGCGCGCCTCGGAAACTGCCTCTGCCATGTCATCGGGGAATTCGATGGAGTTGAGGAGCGCCTCGGCTTCTTTCTTGTGCAGGTCGAAGTTCGAGATAAGGACATAGATGCTTCCCGGCTCAACGTCGGTAAAGAGGAGGGTTGTGATGCCACTGTTGTCCTCGTACGTTCCGACGAGCCACGTCCTGCCGTTATACTCGACGGACCCGCCATCCTTCCACTGGAACGTATCCCCCTTCTTTTCCGCCTGGTCGGCGTGGGATTCCTCGGCAGTCAGCGCTTTTTTCCAAACGGGGATAAAACGATCGGCCGAGGCGTTCTCGTCTTCGGGGAAGGTGAGCTGGACCCTGTCGGCGTTCTTGCCGGCGGAGTCGCTTACGCCGACGCCCTCGGGCATCTCGACCTTAAACCAGATAAAGTCGGTCTTCTTGGCGACGGGGACCTTTTCCTTGCTCTCGCTCTTGGGGGCGCTGCCGCCGCCCGATGCGCTCCCGCCGCAGCCGACAAGGGCAAACGCGGCAAAGAGGGCGATGCAAAGGGAGAGGATCGATAGGGACTTTTTCTTCCTGGTGGCGTACTCC
>URBA01000176.1 GCA_900545905.1 uncultured Collinsella sp. | reverse complement strand
ACGAGATGCAGCGTAGTCTCGTGGGCTCGGAGATGTGTATAAGAGACAGTTTGTGCTCGACGATTGCGGCCGCGTGGTGGCCCAGGCGCCGTGCTTTGAGGAGAGCCTGCTGGTTCAGGAGATTCAGCGCGGCGTGATGCTCGATGCCCTGGAGGACCACGAGCTGCCCGAGTTTCGTTCCGAGGAGTGGCTGTGGCAGGCGCTGGTGCTTGCCGTACGCGACAATGCCCGCGCTCGCGGCGCCTCGCGTGCCGTGGTGGCGCTCGAGGGCGATTTGCCGTCGTCCCTGTTGGCGGCGCTTGCCGTCGATGCCTTGGGTCCGCGTAATGTGATTGGCCTGGTGCTGGGGCGCAATCGCATCTTTACGCCGGCGCAGGAGGAGGCCGAAGCCGCCCGTTGTTCTGCTGTGCGCTCAATCGCCGAGCGCTTGCACATTCGCACCGTCGAGCGCGATGCGCCAGATGCGGCGCGCGTGTTCGACCGCGACGTGTCGGCGGGCGATGCCGAACGCCTGCGTTCGCGTGCGCTGGGCCTGATGCTCGAGGATACGGCGCTCGAGCTGGGCGCCATGGCGTTGAGCCCGCTTTCCAAGACCGAGTACGCGCTGGCGGCGCCCGCGCTGTCCGGCGGCTACCAGGGCGACTTTGCGCCCTTTGGGGATGTGTATCTGTCGACGCTCGAGTTTGTGGCACGCGTGCGCAACCGTGCTTCGGCCGTGGTGCCCCAAGAGCTCGTGACGCTCAACGCGGTAGAGGATTGCATGGATCGCGTGCTGGCGCAGGCACTCTCGATGCTCGCCGGCCCGGTTGATATGCTCGATCGCGCGGCGCAGCTGCTGGGCGGGCTTGAGCCGGGCGAGGTCGATGGTGCGCTCGAGTCGCACGTGGACCGCAGCCGTCCCTTTGACGACATCCCGATGGCCGCCGCCAAGCCCGAGGCCTGCTCGCTGCTGCTGATGCTTGTGCGCCAGGGTGAGGCTGCCCGTCGCATGCTACCGACGGCGCCGATCGTTTCGGCCCGTTCGTTTTTCGAGCGCGCCTGGCCGTACATGCTTGCGTGGTCCGATCTGGGGCTCAACGGTAAGGAGCGCATGACGGTTGATTCTCTGGCACGCGCCGAGGTGCGCCGCTTTGCCGACGACGATACGAGTGACCGTATGCGCGGCGAGATGATGGGCATATTGGGCGAGCTGTTGGGTATTTCGCCCGAGCAGATGGAAGAGCTGCGCTCCGAGGACGGTCAGCGTCGTCTGCATGAGGGCATGAAAAAGTTTGAGGGTGAGGTCCAGGACGCCATCGAAAAGATGATGGGCGGCCAGGGCGGACCGCAGGGTGGGCCCCAGGGAGGTCCGATGCCGCATCCGCCGATAGATCCGAGGCAGTTCCCATTCTTCTCGCAGAACTAAAAATGTTACGCGGTTTTGCCAAACCGCGTAACGAGTCGACGCTGCGCGCCCGCCAGAGCGGCAATCTGACGTTCAATCGTCGGGCATGGCCAGAAGGCCTATGCCCTCCTCTTTCAAGGCACATTGCTCGCTTAGGGGCATTTTCGCTGACTTGTGCTCAACCTGCGGCGATATTTGGTTTGGAGCGAGGGGTCCTACGACAGTTCGTCGGCTACTTGGTGTTCGTAGAAGGCTTCGATTACGGCGTTAAAGTCGCGGGCGAAGTCTTCCATGGTTCCGCGCCAGGTGGCTCGGCCGGGTTTTCCCTGGCCAACATAGGCAGTTTGAATGCCGCAGGCGGGACTGGGGAAGTCGCGCTTGGGATCGTTGCCCACCATAAGGACCTCGTGCGGCTCGAGCCCCATCACCTGAAGCTGCTCTAGATAGTAGGTGGCATCGGGCTTGCAGCGGGTGGTGTTTCCCATGTGCGTGACGAGCTCAAAGGGGGCGTCGGCCAGGTCGCCCCAACCCATGCGGCACTCGATGGCCCCCTGCGGAAAGCTGGGGTTGGTGAAGAGCGCGCAGCGCAGGCCTGCGTCCTGTACGGCCTGAAGCGCGGCGTGCGCACCCGGCATGGCTTTCGCATTTATCATGTCATCGTTCTTGTGCGGCAGGACTTCGCAGTCGTAGTAGGTAAACGCCTCGTAGATGAGGGGATCGGAGAGGCGGATCCCGCATCGGCGCTCGACCTCTTCTTGGTAAAACTCAAGATTGGTGCGGTTGTCCGTGCCGCTGCGGCGATTGGCGTTGAGGTCGACCAGGATGGTGCCGAGGCGTGCCATCGTGCCACCGCGGCTGCGGCGCCCGATATCCGCGAGCATCGAAGAGACATCCTTAAAATAGCGAAGGATGAACGCGTTGAGGTTGATGCTAAGAAGCGTTTCGTCCATATCGAAAACGACTGCTTTGAGCACGCGGGCACCTTTCTCGTAAATTTGATCTAGAGTCGTTGGCTCCGGATACTTTACCCCAAAGCCAAATGCCTTGCTGGTTATCGTCAAGTTGCGGATACGTGTGTTCATAAGATTACGAAAAAGTCTCCACACGAGTAAAAAATCGCAGTTCACGCTTGAAATCGAACTCATTTCCCCGTAACCTATACGAACGTGATTGCATAAGCGTCACATTAGTATCTGTCGGCTCCCGAGTGTTCCTAAACGTTGTGTGCTTGTCGCACCCTTCTGTAGGTCCTAGCAATCGGGGCCCCGTAGTTCGAAAGGGGTCCACCTTTGAGTGAGATTCAGAACTCGTCCATTTTCTCTCTTGACGATGTCAACGAGGAGGAGATGAACAACCTCATCGACGGTACGATTACCGACTTTGATGAGGGCGATCTCGTTAACGGCACTGTCGTTAAGATCGAGCATGACGAGGTGCTCGTTGACATCGGATTCAAGTCCGAGGGCGTTATCCCGGTCCGCGAGCTGTCCATCCGCAAGGACGCTAACCCTGCAGACATCGTTGCACTCGGTGATCCCATCGAGGCTCTGGTTCTCCAGAAGGAGGACAAGGACGGTCGTCTGGTCCTGTCCAAGAAGCGTGCCGAGTACGAGCGTGCTTGGAACCGCATCGAGGAGAAGTTCAACTCCGGCGAGAACGTCGAGGGCGAGGTTATCGAGGTTGTCAAGGGCGGCCTGATCCTCGACATCGGCCTGCGTGGCTTCCTGCCCGCTTCCCTCGTCGACCTCCGTCGCGTCAAGGACCTCACCTCTTACATGGGCACCCGCATCGAGGCCCGCGTCATCGAGATGGACCGCAACCGCAACAACGTCGTCCTCTCCCGTCGCGTCGTGCTCGAGGAGTCCCGTAAGGCCGAGCGCTCCGAGATCCTGTCCAAGCTCAAGTCTGGCATGCGTCTCCAGGGCACCGTTTCCTCCATCGTCGACTTCGGCGCCTTCGTCGACCTCGGCGGTATCGACGGCCTCATCCACATCTCCGAGCTCTCCTGGAACCACGTCAACCATCCTTCCGAGGTTGTCAAGGTCGGCCAGGAGGTCGAGGTCGAGGTTCTCGACGTCGATCTCAACCGCGAGCGCATCTCCCTGGGTCTCAAGCAGACCACCGAGGATCCGTGGCGCGCACTGGTCAAGAAGTACCCCGTCGGCGCTATCGTCGAGGGCACTGTGACCAAGCTTGTCCCGTTCGGCGCTTTCGTCGACCTGGGCGAGGGCATCGAGGGCCTGGTGCACATCTCCGAGATGGCCAACAAGCACGTCGATCAGCCTTCTCAGGTCACCCATGTGGGCGACAAGGTTCAGGTCAAGGTCATGGAGATCGACCTCGACCGTCGTCGTATCTCCCTGTCCATGAAGTCTGCTGCTGAGACTCTGGGCGTCGAGATCGAGGTTACCCCGCTGCCTTCCGAGAAGAAGGACGAGGAGACCGACGCCGAGTAAATCGGTTTGACGATCACTTGTTTTAAGGGATCCGTCCGCAATGGACGGGTCCCTTTTTGCATTTGTTGCTGAGGTACGCGATGCTGCCCGGGCTGTCTACGGGCTATTGGGTTGTCGGTGCATGAAAAAATGCCGACATCCCGCCTCGGGGAGGAGGCGGGAACGCACCGAGTAGACGGAGGGGTGCGGAGCGCGGTCGCGTCTCGACTGACGACGTTGCCCATCGACGACCCTATTGTACTGCATAGCGTGGTTCTTGGTTTATCGTGTCG
>URBA01000175.1 GCA_900545905.1 uncultured Collinsella sp. | reverse complement strand
ATGTTTGCGCTTGCCGGGTTGGCAGCAGCGGCACTCGTGTTGCTGATTGTGGCCATTGGCGTGACGATTTGGCTCTGCCGCAATCGCGAGCAACGCCATGCCGACGGTAAAACCAATGTCGGCTGGGTCGTCTTCCTGATCATGGTGTACCCGATGAGTGTCAGCTACCTGGCGTTCTTTGTCCTGTTGATGATCAGTGCTTTTACCGGGGAATCCGTCGCGGTCGGTTGATGCACTGCCAGCAGACGGTCGCGCAAAGTGCGTTTGCTCGGTGTTTGGATAACTGCATTGGTCGTTTGCCGCAACCTTAGCTCTCAGCTAATGAATTCAAGTTCAATCCTTCCTACGATGTGCTGTGTGCCGGCACGGTAGCCGGATCGTAGGAAGGATGAATAATGGCAAAAGAGGGAAAGAAGCCGATCGGCAAGATTGTCCTAGGCATCATCGTGGTGCTGGTTATTGTCGGTGCCGTGGGCTCTATGGGCGACAACTCAACCGATTCGTCTGCGAGCGATTCGGCAAAACCTGCCGAGACGACACAGCAGGCTGAGGAGCAAAAAGAACCGCAAGAACCGTATACCATTGCTGACGAGGCTGAAGACACTTCCAATCAGTTTACCTATAAGATCTCGGGCACGCTGACCAATAACACGGACAAGGAAAAGAGCTACATTCAGATTGAATATGTTCTGTACGATGCCGATGGCAACCAGGTTGGAACGGCTCTTGCAAACACCAATCATCTGAAGGCGGGCGGCTCCTGGAAGTTCGAGGCGCTGGGTACGGTGTCTCCCGACCAGGTTGCTAGCTGGGAGCGTTCGGACGTAAGCGGTTTCTAGCATGTTGCATTCACTGGGGGAGGTGAAGTCGTATGCCCGATAAAAAGCTGACTGACGAGTTACTCAATGAGCTTCTCGACGCGCCAAACATCGATGGCTATATCAAAGAACACGACTTTGCCGCCCCGTCGCTTTCGAACTACCTGAAGCAGCTACTGCAGGAAAAGGGCTTGGAGCGCTCGCGCGTGGTTCGTATGGCCGATCTCAATGAGACCTTTGGCTATCAGATTTTTACCGGTGCGCGGCATCCGAGCCGCAATAAGGTGCTGCAGATTGCCTTTGCGATGGCGCTGACGCTCAAAGAGACTAACCGTGCGCTGACGGCTGCCGGGGTAAGCGTCCTTAACTGCAAGGACCGCCGCGATGCGATTATCATCTTTTGCATCGATCGCGGGTGCAGCCTCCAAAAGGTCAACGAGGAGCTGTATCGCTTTGGCGAGGAGACGGTGAGTTAGCGGCTGATATCTGAGCCGGCGGAGCTGCCGAACAACGATGCAAACGAACGGGGCGCGGATGCCATGGGGTGTCTGCGCCCTGCGCTATGATGGAGGCTATGGATACTCAGACCCCAACATATTCCGATGACGAGCTGACCGCAGCGCTTGCCGAGCACCTGGCGTCGCTCGATTGCGACGACAGCTATCGCGTGGAGCGTGTACTTAAGCGCTCGACCGTTGAAACAACCGAGCTCGTGTACTTTGAAGGAACCGGCGGTGGCTCGCTCGGCCCCTTTGTCCGTAAACGCATCGATGCTTCGGCTCAAATCGGCGGGGCATACGAGCGTCTGTTTGCCGTTCAGCGGGCAGGCAGGCGTTTTGAGCACCTGCCCAGAATCGTCGATTGTCGTCGTGTGGGCGACGAGCTCAACGTGGTTATGGAATACATCGAAGGGGAGACGCTCGGGGCGCTGGTGGACCGTCTGGGAGCCACCCCCGATTATGCGCGTGAATTGTATCCTGTCCTTTGCGACGCCGTGGGCGAGCTCCATACCGGTTTTGCAATGGCGGGGGAGACGTCGGCGCCGGTGATCCATCGTGACCTCAAGCCGTCGAATATCATCGTGACAGGTGCCAACTATACGCCTGATGACGGCCTGACGTTTTCATCGCTGGTGATTATCGACCTGGGGATCGCGCGCGTATGGCACGATGGCGCCGATGCCGACACCGTCAAGTTTGGCACGCGACCCTATGCGCCGCCCGAGCAGTATGGGTTTGGGCAGACGAGCGTGCGAAGCGACGTCTACGCACTCGGCGCCCTGTTGTTCTTCTGCTTGACGGGAGTCGACCCTAAACCAGGGCTTGACATGCGCGAGCAATGCGAGGCGCGCGGCATTCCCACTCCACTTGCCGATGCCGTCTGCATGTCGATGGCGCTCGACCCGGCCAAGCGTTTTGCGAGTGCGGAAGCGTTGGGACGGGCGACGCGCGCGGCATACGATCTGAGTCGCCCCGTGCGGCCTCCTGCGCCGCCTGTCCGAACTCCGGCCTCGGAGACGGTGTTGACGCCCCAAGGGCTCCAGAACCCCGCAGGGCCTCCTGGCCCTGCCGCCTCCGCTGCATGCGGCCTGCTCTCTCGCGTTCCGGAGTCTCTGGGCCGCATTTGGAATACGCTCGTCTGCTTCTCGCTGCTTGTGTTCTTTGCCGGAAGTCACTTTGCCGTCTTTCACCCCACCGGAGCAAACCAAAGCTACCCGACGTGGCTTCTCATAATCGAGTATTTTTTCTTTGTCGATGGCCTTATGGTGCTTATGCATTTTGCGCTGCTCGATAAGCGCCGTCTTCGTCGGCGATTCGCACTGCTCGACAGCTATCGCGGCAAGAAACTCGCGAAACTCTGGCTCAAGGCATTGGGTGTGCTGCTCCTATGCATGATCGTCATAGTCGCGGTTGCCAATGCGACCGGCGTCGTCGATACCTCCGCTACCTAAAAGAAAAGGGCCCCGTTGGGGCCCTTTGCAGTTGCACTTAGATGCGGTTCATCTGAGCGGCGACTTTGTTGTACCAGTCCTGCCACGTGGGCGGGCAGTACTTTTTGGCCGCAGCCGGGGTAAGGGTGGAGCCGTAGTTGGCGCCCAGATAGGCAACGTGAGCGGAGATGCCCTCGCTCCAGCTGCCAAAGCTGCGCCAACCGCCGCCACGTGCACTCCAGCCCCAGGCGTTATAAGAATTGGCGCAATAAGCACCCTTTGTGCTCTCGATGCAGGCGATGGCGGGGGACCAACGGGGGTCGACACCGGTATTCCAAGCGGCGACGGCAAAGTTGTAGCCCTGGCCTGCCATGGGGGAGCCGGCGAGATAATTGTCGATGCGGCCTGTCCACTCATTAATGAACGAATCGTAATCGGAGCTACCAGTATTGGAGCTGTTCACCGTGGTGTCGATGGTGGTGTTGGTGTTGGTGGCCTGGCTGCTGGAATTGCTGCCGCTTACGCCCTCGCCCGAGAGCTTCTCGGCGGCAGCGGCCTTATCGGCCTCAAGCTTGGCAAGCTCGGCGGCATTTTCCTGCTCTGCTTTTGCCTGTGCCTCGCTGCGGAGCTGCTGGGCCTGCGCCAGCGCATCCTCGGCGTTTTTCTGCTCTGCCTCAAGCTGAGACTTGGCTTGCTGGAGCTCGGCCTTGTTCTGCTCGAGTTCGGTTTGCATGTTATTGAGCTCTTCGATCTCGTCGACGCTCGAGCTCGTGATCTGGTTGGTGTATTTGCAGGTCGTGATGAACTCACCCAGGCTCTGCGCGTTGACCAGGAAGCTCACGATGGGATTGGTGCCCTTCTGATACTTGTACAGATCGCGCATGGCGGAGCTTGCCTTGGCCTGCTGCTCGGGAAGCTTGGCCTCGATTTCCTCGATGCTTGCCTCATTGGAGTCAATCTGCTTTTGCAGGTCATCGAGTTTGGTGCGGGCGTCGTTGTAGGTGCTCGTGGCGGCTTCGATCTTCTGCTGGGCTGCGGAAAGCTGGTCCTGCGTTGCCTGCGAGGCGGCATACGCCGCAACGGGGGAGAGCATCGGCGTGGCCGTCAGCGCAACGGCGAGCACGGCGCTCGTGATGATACGAGCCGGCTTCGACGCAATGAACGCTGCGGTGCGATGATTCGAATGCTGCATCCAGTCCCTCTGCAATCAATCGTAGGTTATGGTTCGAACGGTATTCTACTACTGCTTTCGACCTCAACTTGAACCTTAAAGGTTCCAAAGGGTCAAGTTGAACTTGAGGCTTTGGCTTTGACCTGCAGTTATGATGAATTGTTGAGAAACCATAGAGTTCAACTTTAACGTTAC
>URBA01000174.1 GCA_900545905.1 uncultured Collinsella sp. | reverse complement strand
AGGGTACTGGCGCTGGCACTGGCTCCGGCACGAAGGGTCAGCAGACCGGTGGCGCTATCGCCCCGGGCCATAAGCCGACGACCAAGACGACGGTGTCCACCAAGACCGAGACCAAGGAAAACAAGTCCGACAAGAAGGACTCCGACAAGTCTGATAAGAATGACGCGAAGAAGTCTGACAAGAAGTCTGACAAGAAGGACAGCAAGTCCGACTCCAGCTCCGACACGGGCTCTGCGGCTACGACTGCCGCCAAGAAGCCTGCCGAGGCTTCCACGCAGGAGTCTGGTTTCAATCCGCTCGCCATTGTTGGCGTTGCCGCCGGCGTCATCGATCTCGCCATCGTCGGCGTGTTCGTGTTCACCAAACGTCGGTAGGTGAGGGCTGTGTCCAATAAATCCAAGGACGCTGACCCCAAGCAACCAGATTCCTCGTTCATTCAGTTCGACGATGCAAAGCAACAGGGCGCCGCTTCGGCGGCGTCCGCCCCTCGCCGCAAGGCGCTCGTTAGCGCCCTTACGGCCATCTGCATTGCGCTGATCGTCGTCTCGCTGGGCTTTGTCCATCCTTCAGAGAGCGGCGCTTGGTCCATTGAATGGATCGTCCAGACCGTGACGGGGGAGAGCGTCGTCGCCAAGGATGCCACGGGATCTGGCTCGCCTGCTGATTCGGGCAAGGCCGATTCCAAGGATTCCAAGTCATCGAATGATGCAAAAGACGAGTCCAAGGATTCGGATGAGTCCAAGGACGATTCCGAGTCTTCAAACAAGGAATCGGACAAAAAATCGGATAGCAAGAAGTCCGATGGTCAGGACGGCAAGAAGTCTGGCGATAAATCCGCTGCCCAAAATACGGGAGCCGGTGATACTTCCAATGTGTCTGGTGGTGCTTCTTCGGGCGGTGGCCAGTCGTCTGATGGAGCCTCATCCTCTAATGGTGGAAACGCCTCCTCGGGCGGCCAGAGCGGCTCACAGGAGTCCAACTACGTAACGGTGACGGTTTCGGTCACATCGAGCGCTGTGGGCAATCCTGTGTCCTCTGGCGGCACCTTTACCTTTAACGAAGGCGCTACCGTCTACGATGCCCTTTGCGCGCTGGGCCTTTCTGTCAACGCACATGGCTCATCGTACGGCACGTATGTCTCCGCGATTGGCGGTTTGGCCGAGAAACAGTACGGCGGCACGAGCGGCTGGATGTACTCCGTCAACGGCGCAACGCCCATGACGGCCTGCAGCAACTACGTTCTCTCCAATGGTGACAACGTGGTCTGGTATTACGTGACGGGCTAGGAGCCCCTTCATATCGCACCAAACGGGCGGTTCGGACAAACATCCGAGCCGCCCGTTTTTATTAGGAATGGGACGCCGTTTCCCAATCGAGCCTCAATTGGAAAGTGTGTCCCGCTTTGGAAGGGAATTCTGGGATGCAGTTTCCGGTTCGATGGCCATTGGGAAACTGCAGCCCGTTTTGAGGCGATATTCCGGGACACAGTTTCCGGAGCAACACCCATGGGGAAAGCGCGTCCCATTTCGGCATCGTGGCCCGCCTCACGTGCGTTCTCGGCAAATAAAAAACCGGTTGGAACGTGAATTCCAACCGGCTGCGAATGCAAGGTTATGTTTGGCTGTCTACGACCGTGCGCCTTCGAGGAAGAAGCGGCGGCTGAAGTAGTTGTACCAGGTGACGAGGAACGTCGCGATGGCCTTCATGGCCTGGTAGCCGATGCTCAAAAACGTGACGCCCACAAACATGTACAGGTCGTTGAGGCCCAGACCGATTACCGACAGGATGGTGAAGATCGTGAACTCGCGCTTGCGGCTCATGCCCTCGCGATGGTCGAACACGTACTTCATGCTGAGCCAGTAGTTAACCACGACGGACGTGGTAAACGAGACCGTGGTGCTCATCAAAAAGTCGAGGTGGAACAGCTCGACGAGCGCAATGAGCATGCCCCAGTCGATGCCAAAGGAGATAAGACCCACGACGGCGAACTTGAGGAACTGCTTGGTATGAGGTTGTGCCAGTGCCTTGCGCACGTAATCACATCCAATGCGTTGATGAATCGAGCAGAGGATACTTTAGAGCTTTTGCAAGGGAAACGTAAGGTCTTTGGAAAGAACTATACGAACTCGCCAAATATTCAAGAGGTAATCCGCAAACGTTGAAAATTTGCCCGTAAACGAACGATGCCCACGGGCGATACTGTGCTGAGCGCGCATTGTCCGTGGGCATCGTAAGGCTGTAAGGTTGCGAGTTACTTGGTCTCGTCGCCCTCCAGGAAGATCTTTCGGGTCACAAAGTTGTAGACCATGACAAGCGCGGTGGCGCAGATCTTGGCGATATTGGCCTCGAGTCCCAGGCCGGCGTTGAGCGCCAGCACGATACCGTCGTTGAGGGCCAAGCCGATCACGGACAGCACGACAAAGATGATGAACTCGCGGCGGCGGCTCATGCCCTCCTTGTGCGCAAACACGTACTTCATGCTGGCGACGTAATTAAAGATGAGCGAGACGATAAAGCCGCTGGTATTGGCGATCAGGATATTAAGGCCCAGGCCGTAGTGGAGCAGATTCATGATGCCAAAGTCGATGACCGTGGCGACGACGCCGACGACGCCAAACTTCATGATCTGCGCAAGGAGCTTTTGCATGGTACCTGCCTTAGGGTGGCGCCGGAGCGCCGCGGGGATGACGAACTCAGCAAGTTTAGCCAATCCCCGCAGGCGGGGCTAGGCGCGCTCCTCGATAGCACCGTTTCTATATGCATCGAGCAGTTGGCGTAGGTCCTGGATCTGGCTGCGGATCTTGGCACCGGTATCGGTGTCGCTTACCATGCGGCGGCGGTCGGCCTCGTCAAAGCGGTTGGTCTCGCTCTCGATGTCTACATTGCGGGTAAGTGCCTCGGCAACCGTGGTAAAAGCTTGGTGCGACTTTAGGCGACATCCGCGCGAGCTGGAGATAAGCGTGTAGCCGGCGATGCCCGTCTTGGGGTGGTAGGCGCGGCAGAAGCCGCCATCGATGACCAGCAGCTTGCCCTCGGCGCGGATGGGCTGCTCACCCTTGGTGGTTTTAACGGGTGTGTGGCCGTTGATGATGTGACCGGTCGGTGAACATGCCATGGGCGCGACGCCAAACTCGCGCATGATGTCGTCGCAGACCGAGGGCGACTTGGTAAGTGTAAAGTACGGGTCCATCGGCTCGACCCAGGTGCTCTTATCGGCGATATAGGCGCGCTCAAAGGTACGCACCAGGCGTCCGCTGGCGGGTGAGTTAAAGCCAATCCACAGGTACCACATCCAGTCGAGAGCGTCGCGGTCGCCCATGCGCCAGGCGCGGCGGGCGATGTGGTCGCAAAAATCAAGATAATCGCGCCCGGCGTGCCAGGTGCCCAGACAGTTCATGCTGCTAAAGGTGCCGTCTTCGTTGAGCGGCACGCAGCCGTGGAACAGCAGGTTGCCGTTGGCGACCTTGTACATCGAGCCGTGGGAATAGAGGAAATCGATATGGCGATGCAGGTGATCGGCGGTGACAAACTCGGACACGAGCTTGTCGATGATGTGCTGCTCCTGGGGCGTGAGCGTATAGGGGTCCGCCGGATCGACGGTGGGGAAGTCGTTGGTCGTGAGCGGCCACACACTGCCGTCGGCGAGCGTGACCGTGCCGGTGTCGTGTTCGATCTTGTCGAGTAACAGGCGGTCGGTCATGTCGAACTCGGGGTGGCGCTGGATAATCTGGCCCTCGAGCTTAAAGAGCAGCACGTTGATGGCCTTGATCAGCGGGGTGATGGACTCACCGGCGGTATAGGTGGCATCAGCAAAGGCGACAAGTTCACGCAGCGAGATGCCGTAGTCGTTCTCGAGGATCTCGTAGTTGTCGTAGCGTAAGTTGTTGCGCAATACCGTGGCGATGCAGGCGGGCTCACCGGCCGCAGCGCCCATCCACAGCAGGTCGTGGTTGCCCCACTGGATGTCGAGCGAATGATAGGTGAGCAAGCGGTCCATAATCTTGGCAGCGCCGCCGCCACGGTCGAAGATATCGCCCACCAGGTGCAGGTGGTCGACGGCCAGGCGCTTGATGAGCGAAGCGAGCGACTCGATAAAGTCGTCGGCGCTTGCGGTCTCTAG
>URBA01000173.1 GCA_900545905.1 uncultured Collinsella sp. | reverse complement strand
CATGAAGGACGCCCGCAAGATCGTTAAGGATCCCAACTGGAAGCCCATGCCGCCCCTGAAGGGCGCCGAGTAGTAAAGGGCTTTCGCCCACCGCTACAGTCGTTGACACACCACGGACACACGCTGACCGTCAAAGCCAAAGCCCCAACGCATGCGCCCGACGGCGGGGCGCGGCACGCGGATATCATCGATGCCGTCGCGCTCTATGTCGAGCAGCGCCTGAACCGCCAACAGTTCCAGGCCCAGGGCATCGACGCCAGGGTCGTACAACATGTTGACCGTAATGAGCGGTCGCTCATCGAGCATGCCGAGCGTGTCGGCCACGTCAAACACCCGACCGGTGGGAATCACCTGGATATCCCAGCGATCCGAGACGCCACTTCGCTTGGAGCTGGGATTGCAATAGCCGGGCAGTCCAAAGCAGAGCCCCTGAAGCGCCAGATGATAGGCTGTCGGCATATCTGATTGGCCCACATCGATGCCCAGATCGCCGATAGCACAGCTCAAAGCTTGCTTTACAGTGTCCTCGTCTCCCCGACACAGCCCGTCATGGAACGAGTCGATAACTCCAACGTCCTCAACGGCGCACTCAAACCATTCCAGAATTACAAGACGGAGCGCCTGACGCACTTCGTTGTTAGGCAGACGCAGGGAACGAAGGCACGCGCCGTCCTCCGAATGCCCCGTCATGTCCGTCGTAAGAAATCCAGACAGATACAGCGCTGTCCAGATATCTTCGGGCTTGGCGACATCGGCCACCTCGGCATGCACATGCACTGGCGCCTCAATTAACCCATGCGGCTCAAGCAAATCGAACAATGCGGACAGGCGCATGAGATTCCAGTCACCGACGCATGCGCTCAGACGGTCAGCGTAACCATACAGATCTGCCCGAACAGGCGCGACGCAACCGCGATGTGCGTAGTCCACCACGCGCTCCGGGCTCGAGCAATAAAAACCACCAAACAGATAGCCCTTGAGCCACTCACGCGCGTCATCCAGACAGCCGTTGCGACCGACGCAATCCAACAGCACCTGGACTTCGTCGTCCGAAAAACCGAACCATCGATCACACCAACTCGACAGTGGCGTCGCCGATCGATAGGAAACCCCACGCTGGGACAACGCAAGCTCGGCAGGACCGGGGCGCTCGCCCATCAGACACGTCAATCGCAACGAGTCGCCGGCGTCGGCAATGGTGTCGAACAACATTCGGCTGAGCGACTCTAGGGAATCCACGCTACCGTCTTCCTTAGCGTCCAAACGCTTTGGACATACCGCGTCGTAGTCGTCTATCAGAAGAACAACCCGCTCATCGAAAGCTGTCTGAAGCAGTTTAATAAGCACGCCAAGCGCCGCATCGATCTCCTTATCGCTGGCCACCCCACGCGTCGCCCTCTCGATAAGACGAATCTCACGTCTTGACAGATCAGGCGCGTCAAGCAGCGGCAGCAATCGGGCGCACTCGTGCGCGACAGCGCTGCGAATAGCCGCCGCAGCATCAGCGTCGCGCCTCGCAGCGGCAGTTGAAAAGTCGAGCGTGATGACCGGATAACACGCGTACTCATCACGATAGCGACCACCGTCCGCCTGCCAAATCTGGGTGCCGACGAACGGGCTTCGATCCGGCCGCCGGTGATCAGGTCGTTCCAAATAGCATTTGAGCATCGATAGATTCATGCTCTTGCCAAAACCCTTGGGCCGACAACAAATCGCAACAGGTGCTTCGCTGTCCAATATATCGGCAATAAACATAGTCTTATCGACGAGTAAACACCGATTGATTGCATCGGAAAAGTCGTGTACATCAACCGGTAGAGCTGCGCTATCCGCATGATTGAGCAACCGTGCACCAAACGCATGAGTAAAACCACAATTCACCTGTTCAGACACTGTAAACTCTCCTTCTAACGCAGCACGATGCCCATTGTAGCGAGCGGGTAGAGCGCAACAATATCGACATGCAAACGTTTCGGGCAGCGGTAGCAACAGACCCCCGAGGGGGCATAACAAATCGTTGCACAACAAAAAAGGGGCCCGATGCCGCCGCACCGGACCCCGTCCCAAACTCTTATAGAAAACGATCTGGAAGATTACTCCTCCAAGCCGTCCTCCCCAGAAGCCTTCTTCTGCTGATCGAGCTTATGCTTACCACTTACGATAGACGTAGCGCCCAGTGTGGCCAAGCTTGCACTGGCAAGGCTCGCCATAACGATAAGGTCGCCCGTCTTGGGCATGTTACCGCCAGATGACTTGGTCGTTGTAGTCGTCGTGGTTGTAGTGGTCACCGTCTTGGAGTCATTTTGCTCTTGGACCTGGTTGTCAGCACCGCTCTTGTCGTCGTCTTCGGACTGTTTCTTTTCGCCCCCGGCCTTGCTCTTGTCCTTCTCCTCAGATTCAGACTTCTTATCCTCGCCCTTCTTCTGTTCGGACTTGTCGCTCTTCTCCTCAGAGCTAGAACCCTTATCGGATTCGGTCTTCTCGGAAGCCTTGTCCTTGGAGTCGCCCTTTGCGGCCTCGGTCTTTTCCGTGGAAACCTGATCAGAATTGTCCTTGTTCTGGGTCGAGCCATTATTGACGCCAGCCATCAGCGAAGAGCCCAGCGTAGAACCAAGCTGCACGGAGAAAGAAGGCTTCTTGTCCGGCGAAGCAACGGGAGCGTCCGGCGCCTTATTCGAGTCGTCCTTGGAAGCGTCGGAATCAGGGGTTGCGTCAGAGCCGGAGCCGTTGTTAGAGCCGGTGTCAACGGACGAATCGCTCGAGCCGGTGGATGAGTTAGAGGTGCCAGCGCCGGTCGAACCAGAAGCGTCGCTGTCCGTATTGCCGGCAGAGCTTGAAGACGAATCGCCCGCAGCAGAGCCGTTCGAATCGGAGCCGTTCGAGGTAGAGCCGTCGTTGGTAGTGCCACCAGCAGAGCCATTACCGTCAGCATCGGTCGAGGGCGCATCCATCCTGTCATCGTTGGCATCGTCACTCGAGTCGTCATTCGAATCAGGTGTCGGCGAGGGCGCCGGCGTAGGCTCGGGCTGCACGGGCGTCGCAGCGGCTGCCTCGTCCTCAGCGATATAAACCAAGCAGTCCTTTAGCTCGTTGCGGTAGCGGTTCTTCCAGCCCTCATGATACTGGGGCTGGCTCGAATACTTGGTCGCCACGTTATTGACCACGCTGTTGGAGAGCGCCGTCACAAACTCGCGGTCGGACATATCGTTGGAAAGATTCGCCCAGCGGAAGAAGTCTCTGCAGCCACCGGTACCGCACATGTTGGTGATGCTCCACACCATGCCCTTGACGCAATCGGCGCGGCCCGAAATATCAATGGCCAGGCCGCTCTTGAGCCACGCCTCGGTCACCGCATAGTACGAGTTGTACGCATAGGCATCTTGAAGTGCTGAGAACTCAACAGGATCGGTGTTGTACGCACCTTGAAAGGCATCCTGAGCGATATGGCCCAACTCGGTGAGCTGACCGTTCTCGTACATGGCATTGCTCGTGTTGGAAATCTCGCTGCCGCGATCAATCGCATCCTTGAGCATGCTGTATTTTTCGGGGTTGTAGTTGTAGGCCTGCTTCATAAACGGGATGAGCGACCAACGACGGTCGAACTGGTAATAACCCAGCGCGTTATAGCCGTCGCCATACGAAAAGCCCTGGTTGTAATTACCATGGCTCTCGTACTTGGTAAAGTACTTCATCTCGGGAGTCACGTTGACAAACGAAACGCCCTGGACCGACCTCAGCACGCCCGAGAAGGACTGCTGGGTATAGAGACCCTTATCGATATCGGTCGCATCCGAGGCAACGCCCGGTGTGGGCTCCTCGGCGGCAGCGGGTGCGGGTGCGGTAACGGCGCCAAACGAAAGCGCCAGCGTCAGGCCCGCGACAATAGCAGAATGCTTGGGCTGCATAAGATCCTCCCTGCATTGGTATAGTTAAAGTGCAGTTTGCAAAGATAGAAATAAGTATTGCAGCTCGCCCGTTGTTGCACAACAACCCCTCGGTAAACGGCAACAACCCTCCGCGAAATCTTAAGGAATTAGACAAACTGGTCGTCGGGCGCCATCAGAAGCTCGCCGTATCGCTCCATCAGCCCATTACAGTTTGAGTCGTCCGAAAGGGCGGCTCTTTTCC
>URBA01000172.1 GCA_900545905.1 uncultured Collinsella sp. | reverse complement strand
GGCTCGGAGATGTGTATAAGAGACAGCCACTGCAGGTATGCCAGCATCCAGCCCGCCCAATATTCCGGCGTCTTCTCAAATCGATAGGTGCAGTCCGGTATAGGCCTGTTTTGATAGCCCGATCTTTCAGCGATAAGCGCGAACAGCTCAACGCCCGATTTTCCCGATACGACCCATGCGTTGCCGCGTTCGAACTCGCGAGCTACGCCGCTGAGGCAAAAGAGTTCAGCAACTTCCGATCCCTCTGCTCCATAATCATTAACGGCATAGTCAAAGCAGTCGCCTAGGTTGTTCATTGCGTCCTCGAGGTAATAGACGGGATATGTCCTACTCGGCCCACAATCCGTTAACTCTTGGATCATTTAAATCAACCCTCCCTGCCATCAAATCCCTAATGTCGACACCCTCGGTGTCAAATCCGTTTATCGTATCCAGATACTTACGTCGAGCATTCTGTTCTCGCTCAAATCGTTTGGGATAAAACTCAGCTCCCGAGGCCTGCTTCCAATCGCGGAACCTGATCGCCGAGAACGCGCGCTCACTCATAAGAGCGTATTGGATGCCCAAATCGCCCAAACGCATAATGAGTTGCAGTTGCCTGAGCGAGATCATGCCGTTAACGAACTGTCTTGCAAACGAAAAGTAGGAATCGTCGGCGCGATAGCCTCGAATAACATCATAGGGAGAAATATCAATCAGGCAGTTATCCAGCAGATAGCGAAGTCCTTCGCGTGCCAGCGGCGTCGAGACATTAAACTCCCGGTTGTCGGCCAAAATCGCAAGCCAATTAAGAATTGAAAACTCCCCGGACTCCAAATCCAAGACCGCGAGACCATCCATATCGAGCTCATATCGATTCGCGATACCATCGGACTCGGTCCGGCATGCCCATTCCATCGCCATTTCCTCATGTGGCGTGCAATAAAACCCACGTCCATAGTCGTTGAACTGCTTACATCTATCCAGCGACGGATGCTCGACAACAACCTCCGACCCGTGCCACAGCTCCATATCGGCCTCCTAAAAAATATCACCACAGTGATAGTTTACCAATAACTATCACTGAGGTGATATAGATAAGAGCTTTTGAGGGGTTGCAGCTCGATTAGAGGCACGCCTCGGCAATGCGGCGCTTGAGCTCGTCGATGCCCACACCGGTTTGGGAGCTTGTGATGATTACGTTTTCGGCCGGGACGTTGAGCTGCTTTTTGATGGCTGCTGCCTGGCGGGCCTGCTGGGCGCGGCTGAGCTTGTCGGCTTTGGTGAGGCAGACGATAAAGTTGAACTCGTTGCCCTGCAGGTAGTCGATCATGTCATGATCGAGCTTGCTGGGGTCGTGACGAATGTCCACCAGCGAGACGACCAAGTTAAAGCTGCGCTCGGAGTCAAAGAAGTCGCCAATAAGCTCGGCCCAGCGGTCGCGCTCGGCCTTGGAGCGACGGGCGAAACCGTAACCCGGCAGGTCCACGAAATGCACGTCATCGGCCTCAAAGAAGTTGATGTTGCTCGTCTTGCCCGGCGTACTGGAAACCTTGACCAGGTTCTTGCGGCCAAAGAGCTTGTTCATAATCGACGACTTGCCCACATTGGAGCGGCCGACAAAGCTCACTTCGGGGCAGGTGGACTCGGGAATCTGCGAAACCTTGCCGTAGCTGGCGACGAACTTGGCAAGCTGATAGTTAATGGAATCGGCCATGGACACTCCTTGGTCGTAGGTTCTTACAAATAGACGCGCTATTGCGCAGCGGCAATGCGGCGGACGATATCGAGCGTGATGTCACTTGCGACACGCGCGTACTCGAACAGATCGAACTCTCGGTCGCAAATTGCATCGTACGCCTCGTCACAATTATCGCTGATAGCGCGCAGCACCAGGCAATCGACACCATTTTTGGTTGCGACATGGGCAATTGCCGCGCCCTCCATGCCGACACAATCGGCATGCGTCGCCTCGATAGCGTCGTTGCGCATGGCGGCGCCCGTCACAAAGCGGTTACCCGTGGCAATCGTGCCGACCAGGAACTGCTTGGTGCCCTCGTTCGAAGCGACTGCATTTGTCGAAGCGTCAACAAACCCACGCTCAGCAAGCACTTCGGCGGCAATATCGACCAGCGCGGGCGTCGAGCCAAACTCCTCGAGCCCCGGTGCGGACTCGGCGATAAGCGCGGTATCGGTATCCAGATAGCGCAGGCGTTTGCCAATGACCACGTCGTCGATATGGAGCTTGGGGTTCAAACCGCCCGCAATGCCCGAAAACACAACAGCCTGCGGAGCATACTTGCTAATGAGGTGCTGTGTTGCAGCGGCGGCGTTCACCGTGCCCATGCCCGCCGTTGTGGCGACAACTGTCAGGCCGTCGAGCTCACCGCTCACAACGGTCAAGCCTGCCTCCCGTGCCTCGCAAACGTCGCTCAGCTCTTCCTTAATCTGCATGATCTCTTTTTCGAGCGCACCGATAATCGCGATGGTAGCCATACCATTCCCCAAACCTATACGAAATTCTCAACCACGGTATGGTACCAGCATTTTGTTTGACCTCGTCAAACGAACACGCTAAGCCAGTGCAGCTCGCGTATCAAACAGAGCCTTTGCAATCGCGGCCGTAACCTCGCTCGAGCGGTCGCTCCACGGCATCGATGTCATGATACCCATGACATAGGTACAGCCATCGATGTCGATAAGGCCCGCATCGCATGTCGAGTAGTAACCATCCTCGCTAATCCAGCCTGCCTTGTTGCGCACCAAAACCTGCTCGTCCGCAATGCCATCGCGAATAAACGAGCGCGATGTTGATGCCAGAAGGCCCGACAACCACTGTGAAGTCTCGGTATCCATGCTCAGATACTCGCTCATCTCACGCCATAACCTCGCAGAAGTGCGCGGGCAGTAGGTCGGAAAATCACTCATCGGATTCAGTGCCGTTTCGTCATCAACACCCAGATTGGCAATCCAATCCTCATAGCCATCATGGTCAAACGCCGCGCGTAACGCGATAAACGAATCGTTGTCCGAGTTGACGACCGCGGCCTCGATAAGGTCACGCACTGTCTGCCAGCCCATGCTGTAACCACCATACGTGGCTAAAGGCCCATCGAGCGACACCTGCCCCGATTCGACCAACATCTCGCAAATATAGAGTGCATACAGCGCCTTATAACTGCTCGCTCCATACACCTCAACATCGGCGTTATACGTCACGCCCCTACCACTCGATAGGTCGTAGAACACTACACCCACGTCGCCCAGCTCCTGCGCCCGACACAGGGCATCCTGGAGCGAGGCAAGGCTCTCATCCTCCAAGGCAGGAGTCTTGTTATCCACCAACGAGAAGGTCCGAACGGTATCACCCGAAGGGATATCGTTGAAGTCCGCCTTCGAAAGTCTCGTCTTGAGATCTGCCGTCGACAGAGCTTGATCTGCCGACGCTTTGGACTTTGAAACCTTCTCGTTTTGCAGCTGTACCGTTGACGCATCTGGGCGCCCCGTTCGCTCCGAGGCGTAGGTTTTAACGGTAATTCCGAGGATAATAACCGCCGACGTTAGCATCCCAATAGCGGCAATCTTCCTCACGCGGATGCGAGCGCCGGCAAGGCCACGCGAAGACGTGCCCTTCGTCTTATATCTGCTGCCATGCTGCGGCACATACTCGTCCCGCGATGCGATGTTTCGCACGTGGTCTCCTGACTGCCACCGTTTATATACGAGCAGCATGATACCGAGCAGGCATTTCTTTCCAAAGATATTCAGCTGCGTTTAAGGTGTCTTTAAAGAAACCACAAGCGTATTTATCCAAATGGCACGATTCTGTTGCGCATCTCTACCCAAAACGAAGTTGCGGTGAAATGGTTCCTGTTTGGGCGACATGGGCCTAAAAACAAGAACTATTCCACCGCAACTCAGCTGGGAACGAGGGGATATGAGGGCTATGGCATGCTATCCGATAGCGTTTTTGAGCTCCGCACGGCGCTTTTTCATACCGGCCATAACGGCATTGCGCAGCTCGGGCATGCGCGCGGTATCCATCTGGGGCACGCCCTCGAGCTTATAGGGAATGCCCAGTTGCTCGTACTTGACGACACCCATCGTGTGATACGGCAGCATTTCCAGGCCCACCACGTCTGTCTCTTATACACATCTGAC
>URBA01000171.1 GCA_900545905.1 uncultured Collinsella sp. | reverse complement strand
CGGGCGCCCGGTCGGCGGCCCGTTCTGGGCGCGCCTCAATCGTAGCCCGAGACGGGCCCGGGCTGACAATTTCGACTGTAATGGACGTTCTTAAATGACTAGTCGAAAGGGACACTCTTGCGCCAGATCTGCCGGCCCCACGCTGGGCTCGTCCTGTGCTTTACTGAGATAAAGTGAACGTGTAGATTCGTAACCCATTCGCAACCGTTCTATGGCACGATGTTGAACGAATGTATGCTATGCGCCCGAGCCTTTCGGGCAGAGTGGGAGACAGTATGGTCAAGCTGTACGAGGACGGCATCTACCTGCGCGGCGGCAGCGAGGTTGTGCCTGCGGCCGAGGCTGCCGAGCGCGGTATTACGCAGACGCCCGAGGATGCCAAGCGCGGCACCATCGCGTATTCGATCCTCCAGGCACACAATACGTCCGGAGATCCCGAGGCGCTCAAGATTCGCTTCGATGCCATGGCGAGCCACGACATCACCTTTGTCGGCATCATCCAGACGGCGCGCGCCTCGGGCATGGAGCAGTTCCCGCTGCCTTACGTGCTCACCAACTGCCACAACTCGCTGTGCGCCGTGGGCGGCACCATCAACGAGGACGACCATGTCTTTGGCCTTTCCGCGGCCAAAAAATACGGCGGCATTTTCGTCCCGCCGCACATCGCCGTCATCCACTCCTTTATGCGTGAGAACTTCGCCGGCTGCGGCAAGATGATCCTGGGCTCCGACTCGCACACCCGCTATGGCGCCTTGGGCACCATGGCCGTGGGCGAGGGCGGTGGCGAGCTGGCAAAGCAGCTGCTGCGCGACACCTACGATGTCGCCTATCCCGGCGTCGTTGCCATCTACCTCACGGGCGCCCCGCGCCCCGGCGTCGGCCCGCACGATGTAGCACTCGCCATCATCCGCGCCGTCTTTGCCAAGGGCTACGTCAAGAATAAGGTCATGGAGTTCGTGGGCCCCGGCATCGCGAGCATGACGACCGACTACCGCAACGGCGTCGACGTCATGACCACCGAGACCACTTGCCTGTCGAGCATCTGGGCCACCGACGAGGACACGCACGCGTTTCTGACCATGCACGGCCGCGGCGACGACTACCGCGAGCTCAAGCCCGCCGATGTCGCCTACTACGACGGCTGCGTCGAGGTCAATCTGTCGAGCATCAAGCCTATGATCGCGCTGCCGTTCCATCCTTCCAACGGCTTTGAGATCGACGAGCTCAACGAGAACCTCGAGGACATTCTGCATGAGGTCGAGCTCGAGGCCGCCAAGATCGGCGAGGGCAAGACGCACTTTAGCCTGCTCGACAAGATCGTCGACGGCAAGCTGCACGTGCAGCAGGGCGTCATCGCCGGCTGCTCGGGCGGCAACTACGACTCCGTGGTTCAGGCTGCCCGCGTGCTCAAGGGCGCCAACACCGGCTGCGGCGAGTTCTCGCTGTCGGTCTATCCCACAAGCCAGCCCGTGGCGCTCGAGCTTACGCGCCGCGGCTACATTTACGACCTTATGGAGGCCGGCGCGATCGTGCGCACGGCGTTCTGCGGCCCGTGCTTCGGCGCCGGCGATACGCCTGCCAACAACGGCCTTTCGATCCGCCACACCACGCGCAACTTCCCCAATCGCGAGGGTTCCAAGCCGGGCAATGGCCAGCTGAGCGCCGTGGCTCTGATGGACGCCCGCTCCATTGCGGCGACGGCTGCCAACGGCGGCGTCCTGACGCCGGCGACCGACCTACCCGAGGAGACTTGGGACGAGGCCTGCGAGTACACCTTTGACGACGCGCCGTACAAAAAGCGCGTGTACTGGGGCTTTGGCAAGGCTGAGCCCGCCGACGAGCTGGTCGAGGGCCCCAACATCAAGCCGTGGCCCGCGATGGAGCCGCTCGGCGACGATATCCTGCTCAAGGTTTGCTCCAAGATCATGGACCCGGTCACCACGACCGACGAGCTCATTCCCTCTGGCGAGACGAGCTCCTTCCGCTCCAACCCGCTGGGCCTGGCCGAGTTTACGCTCAGCCGCCGCGACCCTGCCTACGTGGGCCGCTCCAAGGAGGTTGACGCGGTGGAGAAGCGTCGCGTTGCCGGTGAGTCCGAGGGCGACCTGGCCGCGCTCGATGCCGAGCTTGCCGGTGTGTTTGAGGCACTGGCCGGCGCGGGTGTCGTGGCCGACGCCAAGGCGACTGAGTACGGCTCGATGCTCTACGCCAAGAAGCCGGGCGACGGTTCTGCCCGCGAGCAGGCTGCGAGCTGCCAGCGCGTAATTGGCGGCCTGGCCAACATCGTCCACGAGTACGCCACCAAGCGCTATCGCTCCAACGTCATGAACTGGGGCATGGTGCCCTTCCAGATGGAGGCCGAGCCCAACTTTGAGGTGGGCGACTACGTCTTTGTGCCGGGTATCCGTGCCGCGCTCGATGGCGATCTCAAGAACATCGCCGCCTACGTGGTGCGCGCCGATGGTGCGGTTGAGCAGATTGAGCTCTATATTGCCGATATGACGGCCGAAGAGCGTGCCATCGTCAAGGCCGGCTGCCTGATCAACTACAACAAGTTCAAGGCCGCTGCCGAGTAACGCACTTAATTGTCCGCCCGGGGCTTACCCTTTCCCGCCCGCTCACGCGCTTCGCGAAGGTCGCGTTCGGGAAAGGGTAAGCCCCGGGCTACATTTCTGCGTTCTCGTTGGGTCTTGAGGGACGCTAAAAATAGACTTGCTTGATGCCGCCTCTGTTGTCGGGGCGGCTTCTTTTTGTCGAAAACCGCCACAAAGGGGGCAGACATCTTTGTGGTGGTCCGCGGTTTGTCTTGTTCTGTAACAGGTAGACCCTTATTTGCCGAGTAGTTGTTACAGATTTAGATAAACGGAAACTGCTGAACATTTCGTCTCGATCTGTAACATCTGAGGTCCAAAACGGCAGCTAGGTGTTGCAGATCGAGACAGTTGAGCGCCAGAGTCGAAAACCACCACAAAGGGGCCTGTCCCTTTCGTGGTGGTGGGGGGCGAGCTCGATGTTGCCGTGCTCGTTGAACGACATTCTAATGAGCGTCTCTACAGAATTTCATCTGGGCTGGCGGGTTTGGTTGTTTTGGGGATGCCGAGTTTGGATGACGCGAAATCGTCAACATTGTCCTTAATTCCGTCTTTGGTGTAGACGGTGACCATATAGGTGCTGTGTCCGAATTCGCCCTTGTCGCGTGTTGCCCAGGCATCCCAGTAGGCGGCCCTGTTTCGCCCTTTGATTTTTCCGACACGGCGGAGTTCTGTTCGCTTTAATTTCTGGTTGCTATAGATGGTTCGACCGGCCTCCTCGGTGAGCCCGCACTGTCCAAGCATCTTGTCGAGGACTTGGTTCATGTGGCGCTCATCGGTGTTTGGTGCGTAGTCGTAGGCAAGGCCGATGGAGTCGAGTGGCTGGTCGTCGATTAGATAGTTTAGCGCCTGAGGTCCAAGGCAGAAATAGGGGGAGCATCCGTCGATCTGACCGAGCAACGGTAACTTGGACTGCCAAAGTCCGGTGGGAATTGCATATTCGTAGAACACGCCACGGCAGACAAAGGAGAGCGAGGTGGCACGCGAGCCGGCGTCGATCATCCCGCAAAGATCGAAGGGCGAGGCGATACCAAAAGAAAAGGGCGTGATGACGATAAGGAAGAGCATCACGATGGGTATGGCGAGAATGGCGATGACGTTGCGACCGGTGGAATGAGGCGGCTTCATATGCGCTCCTAGAGACAAAGATCTGTTGAGGATAGGCAGAAATGGATATGTTCAGAGAACAATTCAAGTTTAATCTCATGGCGCGAGATGGTCGACCGTTAGCGTCGAAAACCACCACAAAGGTGCCTGTCCCCTTTGTGGTGGTTCTCGGTTTGTCTCGATTTGTAACAGATAGAGCTCTATTTGCCGAGTAGATGTTACAGATTGAGACAAACGGTTGCCACTGGTCATTTTCTCTCGATCTGTAACATCTAGGATCAAAAATGGCTGCTAGATGTTACAGATCGAGATGGTAGTGCGCCTGGGCAGCGGCAGGCTGACACCTCAGTACCCTATCCATCGATCACTCAGAAAATCTTATATATAGAGACTTAGATTTGTGTATAAGATCGCGCAAAGCTGGCAACAATACTTCTCGAAC
>URBA01000170.1 GCA_900545905.1 uncultured Collinsella sp. | reverse complement strand
ATACTGGGTGGAGAAGTCCTCGACGATCTTGTTCATGGACTTGCAGGTGATGGAGACCTCGGCGGTCGCGACACCCTTGTCCTCGTCGACCGTCACGTCGCCGATCTCGTAGTCAAAGCCTTCGAGATAGGTCTTGGCATACTCCTTGGGATCGATACCCAACTGCTCGAACTCGTCGCCCGAAGCCTCCTCCAGACCAGAAAGGAACTCGTCGCCACCGTTCTTGACCTCGTCAAACTGAGTCGTAAGATCCTCGGTGATGAGTTCCTCGATCGAAGGGCCTCCACAACCGGAAAGCACGACCACGCATGCAACCAAGACGGCCATGAGGGGCGCAAGCAGCAGCTTCTTTTTCATGTTGTTCCTCCCAATGAGCGGCACTGCGCTTCCCAGACGCGGCGCACGTTGTAATAAGTAAGCCCATACTATCCGCTTATGAACACCCTCGGCAACGCGAAGGCGCGGTCGGTTCGTTTTAGCGTCCGAACGGTTTGCAAGCCCGCCCAACGTGCAATAAAACGCTTCCCCACGGTGCAATAAAAAAGGTGGCCGGAAAACCCGACCACCTTTGCACATCCTTTGGATGCCGCAGTTTACTTGCGGACGACCTTAACGATGGCGTCACCGGCGGCGACAGCGGAGTCGGCCTCGACGGCGAGTTCGACATCGGCAAACTCGGCGGTGTTGGACACGGCCACGACGACGCAGTCCTTGTAACCGGCGGCAGCGATCTTGGCGCGGTCAATCTTGAGCATGGGCTGGCCAGCCTTCACGACGTCGTCGGCCTTGACGAAGCCCTCGAAGCCATCGCCGTTCATGTTGACGGTATCGACGCCAACGTGCACCAGAACCTCGATGCCGCTATCGGACTGCAGGCCCACGGCGTGACCCATGGTGACGGTCACCTTACCGTCGCAGGGAGCGTAGACCAGATCGTCCTCGGGCCACACGGCACAGCCCTTGCCCAGAACCTCGCCACCAAAGACGGGATCGGGCACGTCAGCCATCTTGATGACCTTGCCCTTGACGGGCGAGCACAGCACGTCGGCGCCAGCAGAAGCAGAGATAGAGGCCGGAGCAGCGGCAGCCGCGGGCTCAGCCTTCTTCTTGAACATGTCAAACAGACCCATACGTTTTCTCCTCTTGATTAAGCGCAACGTTGTGCGCATGCCTACGGTAATTATAGTGCCAAATGGTTCAAATGCTAAGGTGGGGACTCGAATCGCGAGCCCTTCCCGGTAGTGCTCGTGGGACGAGCATCTCCTTTGCATTGCGGGTCGATAAGCCGAGTATCGCCCGCGCACGGGACGGGCAGAAGCGGGCGCACCAAACCCGACACTTCTTTTCGCTCTCGAGTCCTGTCGCCGCCTTGTCCCTAACACTTCCTGACACCGACCGAAGCGTGCCAAAATAAACCTGTCCTTTTTGGTAGGTTTGGCGAGTGTGGATTTTTGGACGCTTAACTAGCGAACGTGGATAATCTCCCACTTTGAGGCCGTCACCGAGCCAAAAACGGGAGATTATCCGCTCTCATTTTGGATAACCCCCCTTGTACCAAGCCGAGCTCCATGGTCAAGTAATAACGACTTCTCATCATTAGATTGTTTACATCAATTCTAATAACTATTTAATCCTTAAACTCGTTATTAGAATTGATATGATTAGCCTAATAACGAGTTTCCGGCACTAAAGATATGGAGGGCGCGATGCAAATCGAGGAGAACGGCCAGGGAACGCTCCGCAATAATCTATCGGGGAAATTGGCTTACTATTCGTTTTTTCCAACGCCCTTGCAATCATTGAGGCAGCTAAACCTCACCGAGGAAACCTATCGCACGCTTTCCGCATGCTCACGAAAGCTTGGAGAGCTTGAAGGCATGCTCTACTTTGTTCCCAACGCCGACATGTATCTGACAATGTACGTGCGCAAAGAAGCACTCCTTTCTTCGCAAATTGAGGGAACCCAGTGCACGTTTGACGACCTACTTAGTCCATCGCAAACACAACTCCATCATAAAGATGTCGCAGACGTCGTGAATTACGTCAGTGCTGTCGACCGCGGCGTAGAACTGCTCAAAAAGATGCCCTTGTGCACGAGACTTCTTAGGCAAGTTCATGCGGTCCTGCTGGACGGAGTGCGCGGAACGGAGAAGAATCCAGGCGAGCTGCGCTCCTCACAAAACTGGATTGGCCCCTCAGGCTGCACCATTGCAACCGCATCGTTTGTCCCTCCAAACATTGAAGATTTGAGTAACACGCTCCAGGACCTCGAACGCTTTATCAATGAGCCTCAAGTCGAAATGGATCCGATTGTGCGGGCGGCGCTCGTCCATTACCAATTTGAAACTGCCCATCCATTCCTAGACGGAAACGGTCGCCTGGGCAGGCTTCTCATTACACTTATGCTCATCAATGATGGCGTTCTTCATTCTTGCTTGTTCTATCCATCGTTCCAGTTCAAGAAAAATCGAAGCGAGTACTACCGGCAACTCACATCCGTAAGGGAGAGAGGCACTTACGAGGAATGGATAGAGTTTTTCTGCAACAGTCTTCTCGAGAGTGCGAAGGACTCGGTAGGGTCTTTAAAAAACCTTGTTGACCTCCATAACCGTTCCACAGCAACCATTACCGAAAATCTCGGAAGGACCGCTGCAAACGGGCAAAGGCTGTTGGGCATTCTTGAAGAGCACCCCATCGTCGACACCGCATTCATCGCTGCCCAACTCGATATCGGCAGGAGTACCGCGAGCTCGCTCGTCAAATCATTTGAAGAATTGGGTATCCTCCGTCCGCTCGACGAGTCAAGACAGAGATACCGGCAGTACGGGTATGAAGAGTATCTTTCGATTCTCAGGGAAGACGCCGAGCCGATTAGATAGGCACCGCAGCCCAGGCAAATTAAAGCGAGCGTGGATAATCTCCCACTTTGAGCCCGCACACAGGCCAAAACCGGGAGATTATCCACGCTCATTTCTGACTAGTCATTTAAGAACGTCCCCAATGACTACTCTAAGAACGTCCCCAATGCCCACCAATTCGGAGCAAGACGACGCCGCAGGTAGAGAACGGACAGCGAGCGGGTCGCATTTGAGACAAGGTGACGTGAAACGAAAGGGCGCTGACCTTCTGGTCGCGCCCTTGAAGTTGAACGTCAGATTGTCCAAATGCGGCCCGCGCAGCGTCGAGCAGTTACGGCGTTTGGTAAAACGCCGTAACTAACGTGCTCCGTACTGCTCGTAGTAGGCGTCGATGGCGGTCTTGAGCTCGTCATCGATGACGACCTTGCCGTCGATCTCGTGGTTATAGAGGGTCTCGACGACCTCGGCCATGGAGACGATGCTCGCGACGGGGAAACCGTACTTGGCCTCGATCTCCTTCTGGGCGGTGGTCACGCCACCCTTGCCGACCTCCATGCGGTTGAGGGACACGATCAGGCCCTTAATCTCGACATCGGCAGCAGCCTTGACCTTGGGATAGGTCTCGTCGATGGACTTGCCGCTGGTGGTGACGTCCTCGACCATGACCACGCGGTCGCCGTCTTGGGGCTCATAGCCCAGCAGGTTACCCTTGTCGGCGCCGTGGTCCTTGGCCTCCTTGCGGTCGCAGCAGTACTTGACCTCCTTGCCGTACAGCTCGTGGTAGGCAATTGCGGTCACGACGGCCAGCGGAATACCCTTGTAGGCCGGTCCAAACAGCACATCAAAGTCGTCGCCAAAGTTATCGTGGATGGCTTGGGCGTAATACTCGCCCAGCTTCTTGAGCTGATAGCCCGTCACGTAAGCGCCGGCGTTCATAAAGAACGGGGACTGACGGCCGCTCTTGAGCGTAAAGCTGCCGAACTTAAGAACGTCGGACTCGACCATAAACTTGATGAACTCTTGCTTGTAAGCCTCCATGCGGGCTCCTCTCGTAATCGCGTACGTGCCTTCCAGTTTAGCGCAGGTGAGGCGTCGATGTGGGCGTGCTTTGGGGCCACGGCATTCTGTAAAGGCTTTGTCAGGGGAAATGGTTTTCCGAACAATGGGGTTGACATGTCAAACCCCCTCATCAAGAATACGGGCGGATTAAAAAGGGGTACGAGATACCCAAAGCGCGCTGCGCTCAGCCTTTAGGAGGTGTGCCATGGAAGGCAGTCCTAGTCGAAAAACCTGCATGTCGCCCTCGG
>URBA01000169.1 GCA_900545905.1 uncultured Collinsella sp. | reverse complement strand
CCGCGGTCTCGATCGCTGCGCTGATCGCCAACGTCGCCGCGATCATCTACATCGCTTACCGCGCCAAGAAGCTCGGCCGCAACCCCTACAAGCAGGATGTCTTTGAGGGTACCAGCGATTGGGAGAAGGCAACCGCCCGCCGCGCCAAGGTGGACTACGCTCACGCCGAGTAACATGTTGGCCGCTGTTGGCACTTGGGCATAGGCCCGCTCACCAGGCCTTTCAATCCAATGTCTCGCAGAGCCCCCGAAAAGCGTTTCGCTCGCTTTCCGGGGGCTTTTTGTCGTTGCGCCTCTATTCATCTATTCAAAAACACGCGCATATATAAAATCGGATTTCAAATCATGCGGCGGCTCTATGGAGCCCCGTTTTTGGGTACATTGTTGTCCCGATATTGAGCTTGGGGGATATATGAAAGATGAGACGATGGGCCAAGAGGATGCGGTCCAAGATGCAGAAGCGTGTGCCGAGGCCCTGGAGAGTCTAGACCAGATCGCGCTGGCCGAGATTACGTTTGACGATTCGAGCGTTGATGTGCAGGATGAGCCGGAAATCGAGGCGCAGCTCGATGATCAGGATGCAAAAGACGATGGCGCCGCGCCCACCGAAGACGAGGCAGGTCACGAAGACACCGAAAGCGAGGCCGGCAATCAGCCCGAATCCGACACGGGCGAGGAAACCGTCTTGCTCGACAGCTTGCCGGCCGAGGATTCGCTGACCCGCGAGCTTCCTGGCCTGGGTTCCGCACCAGCCGTGGACGAGACCATCGCCATGGGCGATATTCCCCTGCCGTCCGTTCCCTCGGCACGCGAGGCCGAGGTCCGCCATCGCAAGATGTCGCCCAAGCGCCGCAATCTGATGGTCGCCGGTGTCGTGGCCGTCGCGCTCGTCGCCGGCGGTGCAGGCTATGCTGCCTGGAACGGATATCAGCAAGAGCAGGCTGCCGCTGTCGCCGCCAATGCCCACACGATGATGTCGGTGCAGATTGGCGCGCATGCCGCGGGCCTCGACTGTTCCACTGGCTCCAAGATTCCCGTACAGGTGAGCGGTCAGGATACTGACGGCTCCTCCGTGAGCGAAACGCTCTATGTTGACGAGCACGGCCGCGGCATCAAACTGCTGCCCGGCGATTACACGCTCTCCATCGCTGCCTCCCCCATCGCGGCCGACGGCACCATCTATACCGTCCCGACCACCAAGACGCAGGTCACCGTTAAGAGCGATGGACAGGATTTAAGTGCCCAGGCAACCTTTAAGCTCAAGGTGCCTTCGGCCGACACGGTGACTGACGACCAGATCGATGCCGCCGCCAAGTATGCCGAGGAGGGCGGTGCGAGCTCCGTCGCGGCTGCCAAAGTGCTCCAGCAGGCAGCAACCGCGCGGCGCGACGCCGCCGTCAATGCCGTGAGCGCGCAAAAGGCACAGGCGTCCCGTGATGCTGACGCTCGCCACAAGGCAACCGACCTCTACCAGCTCGATATTCCCGTCGAGTGGTACGGCAAGGTCGCAACTTGGCAAAACGGAAGCACGCTATGCATCTATCTGGGCGACGACGCCAATACGCCGCTCGTGACGCTCGTCGCGGTGCGCGAGGGCGAGAGCTTTACGCCCGATGAAGGCGATACGGTTTTGGGTGCGGCCAATCTAGGCAACGGTTATACCGTCTACGCCAGCGGCCCCGTCTATCCGTACGTGGTGCCCCAGACCATCAACGGACGGACGCAGAACCCCGTGTCAACCTACCCCATGGACACGGCCATTGAGCTTGTCGAGCTTACGACCGGCAACCGCTATACCTACAGCCAGATCAAAAACGTGCTGGTCGGCAAAGACGGCAAGGCCGACGCCGCCACCAAGCTCGAATGCGACTACCTCGCCCAGATTCTCCTGCCGAGCATCAAAGCCCAGGACTAGCCTGGCGCAGCAAGGTGCTCCCCAACCGTGATGAAGGAGCCAGGAGGTCCTGACCCCACAGGCCCATAGATGATTAGGCAAGGAGCCACTTCCATGCGGGCATAACGTGTACCACACCGTGCTCGCATGGAATATCGGTCTGTTCATCCATGGTAACGATTGCCGACTCGCCAAGATCAAACTGGGCCATCGAGGCATCAAGCGCGGCAATTTCGCGCTCGCGCGTTTTCTCACTTGCCATATCCGCACTCACCTGAATCAGGCTATAAGCCCGCATGAGAAGCGCATCCCCAGCCACAAAGTCCACCTCATGGCTTTTGCTCTTCTCTTTGATTAGCAGGCGGCAGACCGAGCCGGTCCTCACCGCGGGAGTCCTTCTTCTTAGCGCATTGAACACTGCGGTCTCGAGCCTCTGGCCCTGGTCCAATGCCGATGCGGGAGAGAATGCTCCAAACATCGCAGGGTCGACAGCGTAGACCTTAGACGCAGACCGCATGTTATTTGCCAGTGAACGCGTGAACTCCGGCACAGAAAATAACAGGTAGGCGTCCTCATAATACTCAAGTAAGTCGCTGAGCGAATTACGACTGACGGGTATCTGTCTGCTCTTGAACTCGTTGTACACTTTGTTCACTGACAGCTCTCGTCCCGAAGATGCCATACACCGCGTCAAGAACAGCGATGCCAGGCGAGGGTTCTTGACGTCGTAACGTTCAACGACGTCCATGGCGACCGTTCGCGAAGCATATTCCTGTAGCAGCTGAATCGCGTCTGCAGGCGTCTGCTCAAGTGTCGCGATGAATCCCCCTCGTTCAAGATACCCGATCAGATGATGTCGAAGCAGCGCTGCATCGCTCGGGGAAAAGGTCGCATCTGACTCGAGAACGCTCCCCGTCTTATATCGAACGTATTCCGAAAAACTCAACGGAAAAAGCTCCCGTATAAGAGAACGACCCCTGAACTCGCTCTTAAGCTCTGAGGACAGCATCTTGGAAGAAGATCCCGTCACATAGACGGTCGCTTTCTCCGTATCGACTACACGCCGCAGAAACGCACCCCATTCGGGAATTTCCTGGATCTCGTCAAAGAAAATGTAAGCGCCCTCGGTTCGAGCAGCAGGATGCAGCGCATAGAACGTGTCAAGCACGTCCGCCAGCAGCGATGGCTCATACGGGCGCAAGCGCTCGTCCTCAAAATTAAAGTAAAGCATCCGGTCAAGCTCGACGCCCCGGCCCTGAAGCCGCTGCATCTCCTGATACAGGCGATACGTCTTTCCACAACGGCGGGCCCCCACAACCACATTTACGATGTTGTCGCGCTTTGGCTCCTGTGGGTTTCCCAGATCAAGGTCTCGCTCAAAGACCTGCGGAACCCCCTGCTGTTCAAAGTCCTTTATTTTCTGGGCGATCAAGTCGTTGAATGCCATGATTCTCCAATCTTGCTCTCTAGCTAATCAAAATTATACTGATTCTTGATTAATTAGAGAGCAAGATTGTGTGTAGCTTGATTAACACTTAAGCAAGTTTTTCACTATTATTGCTCCGAAGGATATCGAGTGGCTAAGAGGACAACCGAGCTCGAATGCGACTCCCCGAGCAGCCAATTTGGCAGTCAATTTGGGACGGGGCTTTTTTGACTACCCTCCCCCTGCAGAAAAATCCCTAACGCAGTTGCGGTGAAATAGGGACTGTTTTTGCTGGTCAAACCACAAAACAGTCCCTATTTCACCGCAACTTATTGGTGGCCTTTTGGATGGCACTCAGCGCCACGGATCGGCTTCGAACAGCGGCTCGCGCTCGGGGCGGCGATCGCTGTAGGGATCGTAGCCGTCGTCGTCCTCGTTCTCGGCACGGATGTAGGGGTCGCGCGGCTTGGGCGCCGGTTTGGACGTGGGCCTGGGCGCCGGCGCGCTTGTCTTGATCTCGTCTTTCATCTGCATAGCTCCTTACATCGCATCCGTTCGGCATCATCGATTGTCGCACGAAAAAGGGCGGCGGACCCAATTGGATCCGCCGCCCTTGGCGTTTAGAGACGACTGGCAGATTTTAAGGCATGTCTCAAAATCTACTCGGCGTCGGGGACCTCGTAGGTGGCTGCCGGCGTATTGTCGCACACGACGGTAAAGCCACCGTCCTTGTCGACATCGACCGTCACCTGATCGCCCTCGCGCACCGTGCCGTCGATGATAGCGGCAGCAATGGCATCCACGACCTCACGCTGCACCAGACGCTTGAGCGGACGGGCACCGAACACGGGGTCCAGGCCGCCCA
>URBA01000168.1 GCA_900545905.1 uncultured Collinsella sp. | reverse complement strand
GTGACGCTCGACAACCTGCGCCGCCACGCCAAGGGCATGATCTGCACCAGCGCCTGCATCGCGGGCATCATTCCCAAATACATCGACCGCGGTGACATGGAGGGCGCCATCAAGTGGGCCGAGACCTTCCGCGACACCTTCGACCCCGGCGACTTCTACATCGAGATCCAGGAACACGGCATCACCACCGACAACGGTCTGACCGACGAGCAGATGGACCGCACGCTCATCGACATCGCCAAACAGGTGGGCGTCAAGGTCATCGCGACCAACGACTTCCACTACCTGCGCCGCGAGGACGCGCCCGTGCAGGACGTCATCATGTGCATCGGCATGAACGCCAAAGTCGACGACCCCAACCGCATGCGCATGACCGGCTCGGAGTTTTACATGAAGACCGAGGAGGAGATGCGGGCGATGTTCCCGTATTGCCCCGAGGCCTGCGACAACACGCTCGAGATTGCCGACAAGTGCTACGTGGAGCTCGACTGGGACTCCATCATCCTGCCGCGCTTCCCGTTGCTCGACCCCGGCGAGACGCACGAGAGTCAGTTCCGCCGCGAGTGCGAGAAGGGCCTGCGCCAGCACTACGGCGACGACTGGGCCACGCGCGAGATCGGTGGCGTCAACATCAAAGAGCGCTTTGAGTACGAATACAAAGTCATCTGCGACAAGGGCTTTGCCGCCTACTTTTTGATTGTTGCCGAGTACGTGCAATGGGCCAAGGACAACGGCATCGGCGTCGGCCCCGGCCGTGGTTCTGCCGCCGGCGCTATCGTCGCCTACGCCATGAACATCACCGCGTTCGATCCGCTCGAGAACGGCCTGATGTTCGAGAGGTTCCTGTCCCCGCAGCGTACCGAGATGCCCGATATCGATATGGACTTCGACGATGAGCGGCGCCTCGAGGTCGTGGAGCACGTTCGCCAGCTCTACGGCCCCGAGAAGGTCACCCACGTCATCACCTACTCGACCATTAAGGCCAAGCAGGCTATTAACGACGCCGCGCGCGTTCTGGACTACCCGGTCTACATGGGCCAGCGTCTGTCCAAGATGGTCTCGAGCGACCCCAAGGTCAAGCTCAAGCAGGTGCTCGAAAAGCAACCCGGCAAAGAGGACCTGTTCAACCCCGATTTTGCCGAGGCCTATAAAAAGGACGACGACGCCCGCCGCATCATCGACACGGCGCTCTCAATCGAGGGCCTCACCCGTGGCGAGGGCGTGCACGCGTGCGCCGTTCTGATCTGCCGCGACCCCGTCAACGAGCACGTGCCCACCAAGCTCGACACCAAGGGCGGCGTCGAGATTACCCAGTACGAGGGCCATACCGTCGCCGACATGGGCCTGCTCAAGATGGACTTCTTGGGCCTGCGCACGCTGACTGTTATCTCCAAGGCAAAGGCAAACATCAAGAAGAACTTCGGCATCGACATCAAAGAGGAAGAGATTCCCTTTGACGACCCCGAGATCTTTAAGCTCATGGGCTCCGGCCACACCGCCGGCGTCTTCCAGGTCGAGTCCGCCGGCATGACGGCCACAATCAAGAACATGAAGCCCACCGAGTACAAGCACGTCGTGGCATTGATCGCCCTGTACCGCCCGGGCCCGCTGGGCGCCGGCATGGTCTCGTCCTACATCAACCGTATGAACGGCAAGGAACCGGCGGTTTCCTACGACGACCGCCTGGACGACATCCTGGGCGAAACCTACGGCACCATGGTCTACCAGGAGCAGGTTATGCTCATCTCCGTCGAGATGTGCGGCTTCTCCAAGGGCGAATCGGACTCGCGTATCCGTAAGCCCGTGGCTAAGAAGAAGATTAAGCTGCTCACGTCGACGGTGCTCCACTGGGAGGATGGCTCGGACGAGACCACCTACGACCACTGGATGAACGGCGCTATCAAGAACAACTACACGCGCGAGGTCGCCCAGAAGATTTGGGACGATGTTCTTGAGTTCGCGTCCTACGCCTTCAACAAGTCGCACTCCGCCGGCTACGCCATTTTGGTTATGCAGACGGCGTGGCTCAAGGCGCACTATCCGCACGAGTACATGGCGGCCGTTCTGACGTCCTATACGGGCAAGACCGATAAGATCGTGCACTACGTCTCGGCATGCCGTCACGACGGTATCCCCGTGCTTTCGCCAGATGTCAATGAGTCCGGCACCGAGTTCACGGCTACCAAGGAAGGCGTGCGCTTTGGTCTGGCCGGCATCCGCGGCGTGGGCACCGGCGTGGCGCAGGCGATTATCGCCGAGCGCGAGGCGGGCGGCCCGTTTAAGACGTTGCATGACTTTGTCGAGCGCGTGGACTCGAGCCAGGCCAACCGTCGCGTGATCGAATCGCTGATCAAGGCAGGCGCCTTCGACTCCACGGGGTATCCGCGTCGCCAGATGATGCACTTTGTGGATAAGAACAACCCCGAGAACATCATCGATGCCGCCGTAAAGCGCCAGAAGGATCGTGCGAGCGGCCAGACGTCGTTCTTCGACATGTTTGGCGACGTTGAGGGCTCGGGCTTTGAGGTCAGCGTGCCCGATCCGGATGGCCAGGAGTGGGACCGCCACCTTAAACTGAGCCAGGAGAAAGAGGTTCTGGGCATCTATGTCTCGGACCACCCGCTGCGCCCGTTTGAGTATGCGCTAGCTAAGGCGCGCGACTTTTCGTTCTCGCAGATCGACACCGGCTACGAAGTTCAGAATCCTACGGGCGGCACCATCAACCAGGAGATTCCCGAGGGTAAGGCGCTGTGGTGGGCCGGTATGGTCTCGAGTGTGTCCAAGCGCGTGACCAAAAACGGCGACCCCATGGGCATCGTGCAGCTCGAGGACATGGAAGGCGAGGCCACCGTCGTCGTGTTCCCCAAGACCTATAAAGAGGCCGAGGGGTACCTGTACGGCGAGGTCGATCCCGAGACCGGCGCGCAGCTGTCCGATGCCTTTGTGCGCATTAAGGGCAAACTCGAGCGCTCGGACCGCGGCGACCAGATCATCGCGCAGGAGATTGTGCCGCTGGAGCTCAACGAGGAGAACAACAAGCCCAAGGTGTTTGAGGTCATGGTGCCCAACAGCCGCTTTAGCCAGGGCAATATGGCGCGTCTTGCCACGGTGCTTACCGCCAACCCGGGCGGCGACCGCGTGGAGATCTTTATCGAGCAGGTGGACGGGCGCGTGCTACGTGCCGAGGTGCCGGCCAAGGTCAACGCGCGCTCGATTCCGCTGCTGGCCGAGGCAAAGGCGATTGTGGGTAACCAGGGTCGCGTGACGGTTATCTAAGCTACCCCGGGTGAGATTGGAGGAAGTGATGGCGCAGGGGACGTTTGTGCAGGCGCTTCGCAAAGAGGCGGCGTTGAGCGGCACCTTTATGAAGGGCCGCTCGCTCATGCTCAACGGCGCCGTGCTGTCGATTGAGGACAGCGGCTCGCGCTTCTCCAAAAACGTGACGGTTGAGGGCTCGGTGCGCGGCTCGCGCGGCGACCTGTACAAGACGCACGTGGCGCTCGATATGGACGAGCACGAGGTTATCGACTACGACTGCGACTGCCCCGCCGCATACCGCTATCCCGGTATGTGCAAGCACGCCATCGCCACAGCGCTGGCGTACCTGGACACCAGCGGCATTGAGCCTGTTGAGGGGCTGCGCACGCCGGTTCGCACGTTTACGGCGCAGCCGAAACAGCCCGCGCGCGCCGCGTCCGCCGCGCCGGCCGTCAACCCCAACTTTCCCTTCCCGGCGCCCGTCCCCACGAGCCCGAGCCTTGTGGCGGCGCTTTCCGATCTTTCGGACGCGCGCATGGATGAGCTGGCGAGCATGCGCCGCAAACTAGCCGGTGCCGTTGATCCCGACGCCCCCAAAGCGGCGTTGGAGCCCTCGTTGGTGCCGTACTACAATCCGCTGTTCGCCGACCGCTTTAGCTGGGCGCTCGAGTTCCGCATTCGCTGCGGCTCGGTGTCCTACGTGGTCAAGGATATCGACGGCATGGCCGACGCCTATGTCCGAGGCGGCACCTTTTCGTACGGCAAGAAGCTTACGTTTGTCCATGTGCCCGAGGCTTTCGATGACGTGTCGACAAAGCTGCTCAACCTTGTTGTGACGACAGTCGCCTATCTCGATGACATCACAAGCTCGCGTTCGGCGTCGTACGACTTTGCCCGCAGTGGTTTTGTTGCCGAGCGTCAGTTGCCGCTGTCCGAGCATAGCATCGTATATGTGCTGGA
>URBA01000167.1 GCA_900545905.1 uncultured Collinsella sp. | reverse complement strand
CTCCCACGACATCGCACATTCGGCCGGCAAACCCGGCCACGTGGTAGTTATTGTAGCGTTAGATGCTTATCGAGGGCCCCTCCGGATACCCCGTGGTCAAAAAGTGGCAAATATGAGTACTGTCACAAATTTAGTAGCAGCAAAATCGAGAGCAAATTGCCTAGCTTGAGCGATTCGAAGAGGTTGAAAGCCGTCAAACGCCCTTTAAAGGGAGTTAGATAAATCGATTTTGAGCCCATTTTCGCTCAGAGCAGGCCGAAAAATATGGCACTTCTTTTGCAACAGTACTCATATTTGGCATTTTTTGACCACGGGGGCCAAAACCATGCCCCAAAACACAAAAGGAGGGGCCTCGTAAGGCCCCTCCTTAGGAAAGGGAATCGATTTATTCCACAGCCGTAGATTAATCCTAGCCGCTACTCCATCATATCGAGGACGGAAGGGCGAAGCTCGTTCTCGGCGGCCTCGGGATCGGTCTCGCGCAGGCGGTTGATGTAGCGGTTGTACCACATCACGGCAAGGCCCAAGAAGACAACCACGCCGCCAACGTTGTAGACCAGCGTCAGCCACAGCGGCTGATCGAGCGGAATGGTGCCGCAGATAAGCACGAAGCAGAAGACCACAAGCAGGAATGCGGCAACGACCAGGCCAAAGCGGCGCGAACCCATGCGGAAGCCACGGGGAGCGGCGTCAAAGTTCTTGCGCAGCATAAAGTAGGCAAGCAAAATCAGCAGCGGTGGGAGCAGAGCGGTGGCAGCAGTCATGTTGGTAACGATCATGAGCAGGTCGTCGAGGTTACCGGAGCCCAGGGCCGGAATGATCAGGATGGGGACGACGATGGCGAACTGCAGCCAAGCAGCGCGGGCAGGAATGCCATGCTCGTTGAGCTCGACGATCTTGCTACCAAAGACGCCCTTGGGGATCTCGGTGAAGAAGACCTTGATGGGAGCGGAGGTCCACATCATGAGGGAGCCCAGCGTGGCGGCGAGAAGGATCAAGCCGATGGCGCGCGTAGACACTTCCATGGGAATGCCAAAGTGGGCAAAGACAGCACCGAATACGTCGAAGATACCGGTGGAGATGGCAACGCCGCCCTCGGGGATGAACAGGTTAACCAGCAGCGAAGCGCCTGCATACAGAAGGCCGATGGTCAGGCCGGCGATAACGACGGTGCGCACGAAGGCCTTGACGCCACCCTTAAGGTCGTTAAGGAACACGCCGACAGACTCAGCGCCGCCAACGCCCTGGATGATCCAGGCAAGCGTACCGAAGAAGCCCCACGCAGTTGCGAAGTTGCTCATGTCGGGAGCCATGTTAGCGGGAGTAGGAGCCGTAGCGAACTCAACGCCGCCAAAGGCAGCAGCCAGGGACAGCAGGATGAACACAGCGGTCAGGCCGAGAGCCGCGGTCGAACCGAAGGAGGAAATGGAGCCGATCCACTTAGCGCCCTTGGTCGAAACCCACGTGGCGATAGCAAAGACGACGATCTCGATAATGGTGATCCACAGCTGCGAAAGCTCGGCGTTGGCACCAAAGAACACGTAGCTCGCGTAGATGATGACGTTGGGCAGGACGGACGCAAAGAAGAACAGGTTAACGAACCAGTAGCTAAATGCCGTCAGGAACGCCCAGCGACCACCCATCGAGGTCTTAACCCATGCGTACACGCCAGACTCGGAGTCCTTGTTGAGGCCGACGAACTCGGCGGTAACCAGGGTATAGGGGACAAAGTACAAAAGCGTGGCGAAGAAGAACGACGGCGCAGCTGCCAAGCCGATGGCCGCGTTGTTGTTGATGATGTTCTTGATACCGAACACGGCGGCGACCGTCATGCCCAGCAGAGCGAACGAACCAATCGTTCCTCGTTTTTCAGAGCCCATAAGCCCTCCCAATCATCTGTTAAATGTCATCTAAAACCGTCCGAGCTGCAAGTGCAAACACGGACGGCGCACCTGCTAAGGGGAATGGGGAAAAGGGAGTCAACAAAGCCATCCCCCTTAACGGCGCGAAGCAAACGTCCAGGCGGACGAATACTACTTGTTGGGGAAGGAATAACCTTCGACTGTCACGTGCAGTACCACGACGCGGGGATCCGCGGCATCGGCCACGACACGGTAGGCCTCGTCAATTTCGACGACGGCAACGCCGCCGGTGGGAATCGTCACGGTCTCCCCCGTACCCTCAAAGCGCTCGCGATCATCGATATCGCTGTAGGCGCGCGTACAGGTAAGATCGGCCTTGGAAGCCACCTCAACGGTCAGATTGCCGTCGAGCGGGGCGAGCACGGCATGGTAGCGACGGTGACCGACCAGATCGGCAGTAGCCGCCTCGTGGGCGTTCACCCACCAATACACCAGCGAGTCGCCGATAGAGTACGCCACATCGTGCTGCAGTTCAGAAACGCCGTCGAGTGCCTGACCGGTACGCATCCACTTCTTGACGGACTTCATCTGGGCGTCGAAATCGGCACGCGAGTTAAAGATATGCATGACTTATGCCTCCTTAATGGGTGCCAGCGCCTGAGCCAGATCGGCAGACGTCAGCGGTCGCAGGGACACCTCAAAGCTGAAGCTCTCAAAACGGGTGCGATAGGAATCGAGCACCTCGGAACCCCAAGAGTTCGAGCCAAGGCCGAGCAGCTGGTCGTTGATGTTGACCGTAACCGTGTCGCCCGGGACAAGATCGTAGACATGCTTGGCATTATCGATAGCCTCGCAGCTATAGGGCCATGCGGAGAACGAGAACGGATTGGAAGCGGCGTCGCTCGGACGCGTCACGACCAGACCGTCACCGTGGCTGGAGCGCAGGGCGACCCAGCGGGTACCCTCGCGGTTGGCGCAGTCCTGGGGCATAACGTAGGGCGTGAACATGTCGTCGACCGTAGTGCGGTAATGACCGACCGGGTTGGCGCGCAGCGAGTCCGGATAGTTCTCGCCCGGGCCGTGGCCATACCACTCGACGGCACGATCACAACCGGGGACCTCGAAGGAGATGCCGATGCGCGGGATAATGTCCGAATAGTCGCCGTAGGGCTCGCCGGAAACCTTGAGGTCGACGCGGCCACTCGGAAGCACGGTATAGACGAGCTCGACGCGCATGCCGAACGCGCGGACGGGAGGAGCGATACGCTGGCTCACGGTAACGACAACCGCATTGTCGTCCTGCTTCCAAGAAACATTGCGGGTAGACGTCTGCATCACATCGATGAAGTTATCCTTCCACAGGGAGTCGTACTCCTGGGCGTGGTTATCGACGAGCGGATGCCAAAAACCAACCTGGGGACCGGAGGTCATGACGTCGCGACCGGATGCCTTCCACTCGCTCACGGTACCGTTGACCTTGCTGAAGGTCAGCTCGCCGTTGAGGGAGCGAATACGAATCTCCTGCTCGGTCTCCTCGACCGTAAGCTCAGGACGAGTGGGGGCGGCAATTGCCGGCGCCGGATGGTTTGCGATGGCAAACTGGCTTGCACCCAGTTGGAACATCGGCTCGCACCAGGCGTGAGCCGCCATGGTGTAGGCGTGCACGGTCAGCAGGGTCTCGCCCACTGCGGCCTCGCGAATCACCAGCGGAAGCTGGACGGACTCGCCGGGGGCAACCGCACCGGGCATGAGCGTCTTGCGGCAGACCACGTCGCCGTCCACCAGGGTCTCCGCCGACAGGCAGACATCCTCGAGGGTGGTAAACCAACGCTTGTTGGTGACGGTCAGCTCGCCCGCCTCGGCATCGTAGGCCATGCGAACCGGGCAGATGACCTGGCCGTACTCGGTAAGGCCCGGGCTCGGCTGCTGCCAGGGGAACACCATGCCGTCGATGCAGAAGTTGCTGTTGTTGGGGTAATCGCCGTTGTCGCCGCCATACATGTCGTAGGCAACGCCGTCCTCGGTCACAGCAGCCAAACCGTGGTCGCACCATTCCCAAATAAACTGGCCTTGGATGCAATCCCAGCGATCGAAGACCTCCTGGTACTCGGACAGGCCTCCGGGACCATTACCCATGGAGTGGCCGTACTCGCAGTTGATGCGCGGCTTGGGGAACGGATGCTCGCCAAAGTCGTTCATCTGCGACACGCGGGAGTACATGGTGGAAATGACGTCGACGGTATCGGCGTTGCGATCCTCCTCGTAGTGGACCGGACGACCGTCGAGCTCGTGAGCTTTGGCGTACATCGCGCGGATGTTGCAGCCATAGCCGCTCTCGTTGCCCATCGACCACATGACTGTCTCTTATACACATCTCCGAGCCCACGAGACTACGCTGCATCTCGT
>URBA01000166.1 GCA_900545905.1 uncultured Collinsella sp. | reverse complement strand
AGACAGACGGTAGTCTCGCGCTGGTTGGAGATGCCGATGCCGGCGACGTCGGCAGGGTCGACCCCGGTCTCCTCCACCACGGCGCGCGCCACGGCCAGCACGTTAGCGGCGATCTCGGCTGGATCATGGCTCACCCAGCCAGCCTCGTTGACAATCTGGCGATGCGGGCGATCGGCACGATGAATCAAATGGCCGCCCTCGTCCACCAGCAGCGCCTTGGTGCCTTGCGTGGACTGATCGATTCCGATGATGTAGCGGCCCATGGCCACCCCTTTCAAAACGAATGTGACAAAGGGACGGTCCCTTTGTCACATTCCAGTTACTCTGCGGGCAGGAACTCGGCGACGGTCTTGGCAATGCCTTCGCCGGTGAGGCCGTAGTGCGCAAAGACCTCGGGGCTCGTGCCGGTGATGACCGGCGCGTCGGGCAGGGAGAGGCACTTGACCGGACGCGGGCAATGCTCGCCCACCACCTGCGCGACCATAGAACCCAGGCCGCCGAAGGGGCTGTGCTCCTCGACCGTCACGACGGCGCGCGTGGCACCGGCGGCCTCGATCACGGCCTCGGCGTCGAGCGGCTTGACGCAGTACATGTCGAGCACCGTAGCCGAGATGCCCTGCTCGGCCAGCAGATCGGCGGCGTCCACGGCGTGGCGGACCATCTCACCGGTGGCGACGATCGTCACATCGGTGCCGCGGCGCACCCAGGTGGCGCGATCCATCTGGAACGGGCACTCGTCCTCGGTGTACACGTCCTCGACCGGGTTGCGGCCCACGCGGATGTAGGCCGGCTTGTTGTCGGCAACCAGGGCACGCACGAGCTCGGCGGTCTGGAAACGGTCGCTCGGCAGATATACGCGCATGTTGGGAATCGCGCTCATGGCGGCGATATCCTGCGCGGAGTGATGGCTCATGCCTAAGGCGCCGTAGGACACGCCGCCCGAGATACCGATGAGCTTGACGTTGGTGTTGGAGTACGAAACGTCGACCTTGCACTGCTCATACGAGCGCGTGGTCACAAAGGACGCCGGCGAGGCGGCCCAGGCCTTCTTGCCGCACGAGGCCATACCGGCGGCGATACTCACCAGGTCCTGCTCGGCGATGCCGACCTCGACGGACTGCTGGGGATACTGATCGAAGAACGGCGTGAGCGATGCGGAGCCGCGGGAGTCGGAGCACAGGACGACGATGTCTTTATCGGTTGCGGCGGCCTCGAGCAGCGTGTCGCAGATAGCCTTGCGGTTGGCGATCTTGTTAGCCATTGATGGCCTCCTTATGGGCAGCGAAATCGGCGATGATCTGGGCATATTCCTCATCGTTGGGCAGGTGATGATGCCAGGCGGCCTTGTCCTCCATAACAGACGAGCCATAGCCCTTCACCGTGTTGAGGATGATAACCGTGGGCTTTCCCTTGGTCTCGGCCGCAAGCGTCAGCGCGGCGTCGATGGCCTGAATGTCGTTGCCCGGAATGGAGAGCACGTTCCAACCGAAAGCGGCCCAGCGCTCCTCCTGTGAGTCCTGCTTCATGACGTCCTCGGTGCTGCCGCTGATCTGCAGGCGGTTGCGGTCCACGAGCGCGCACAGGTTATCGAGCTGGTAGTTGCCGCCGCTCATGGCGCCCTCCCAGACCGAGCCCTCGGCAAGCTCGCCGTCGCCCATGATGGTGTAGACGCGGTAGTCGCGGCCATCCATCTTGCCGGCAAGCGCCATCCCGACGGCCACGGGCAGGCCATGGCCCAGCGAGCCCGAGTTCATCTCGATGCCCTTGAGCTTGTTGTTGGGGTGGCCGATGTAGGGGCTGCCGAACTTAGAGAAGCGGGCCTTGACGTCGTCGAGGTCCAGATAGCCCTCGTGGCAGAGCACCGCGTAGTAGGCCTCCATGGCGTGGCCCTTGGAGAGCACGAAGCGATCGCGGTTGGGATCGTCGACGGTCTCGGGCGAAATGTTGAGGTGGTTGGCGTAGAGGGTCATCAGCGCATCGATGACCGACATGTCGCCGCCGATGTGCCCGCCGGCGCCAGCCATGATGATATCGACGCAATCGCGGCGAAGGTCCCAACGCAGGGATTCAAGCTCTTCGATAGTTGCCATTTCTACTCTCCTCGCAGGTAAGCTTTGACGTCTTCTTCGATGGGGTCGTACAGGTCGGGGACAATGCCGATGTACTTGCACGCCTCGTAGAGCACCGGCACCACGTTGGCGTGAATGGCGACGCAGTGGTGGATGTAGGGACCCTCGACGATCTTGGCCTCGAGGCGCTTGAGGTTGTCGACCTCGACCCACAGGTAGGTGCCCATGCCGGCCGGGCCGTCGATGCCGCGGGCGTTGCCCAGCAGCAGCGAGTACTCGCCGTTGTCGCCGTCAAAGCGGGCAAGGGTGAGGTCGCCGTGCTTGGCCTCGGCCGTCAGCGCGCCGGGGTGATCGAAAGCCAGCGGGTAAGTGAGCTTGGGCTTGACGGCCGCGCAGCTGCAGGGCCAGGGGCCGCAGTGCTGCAGCAGCTCGCCGTTCTCGTTATCGGGATGACGCACGGTCCAGTCGGCGAACATGCCGCGGTGACGGCCCAGGTCGGCGGCCTCGACCATCAGCGCGGTGATGGCGCCATGGATGTCGGTCTCGCAGACGATGGGGATGCCCATCTCGTTGAGGATTGCGTTGGCGGCGCAGGGCATAATGCCCAACTCGTCCTGCAGGGCGTTCCAGCACTGGATGGCGCCGGCGTTGCAGCCGTACTTCTCGACCAGGCGCTTCATGGCAATGGCGAGTCCTGCGACCGCAGGAACCTTGTCCTCGGGGATGCAGATCTCAAAGCTGTCGCCAATGTGGGCGAGCATGGCTGCCATGGCCTGCTCGTCGGCCTGGGCGTCGCGCACGGCCTGGACAAGCTCGGTCATGGGGATGGGCGAAAGCTGGATGTTGAACTTCTCGAGCAGCTCGCCCTCGTTGCACATGGTCGACCAGAAATCGAACGGACGGGTGGCCATCTGCAGGATGCGGGTGTGCTTGAAGGTCTTGACCACGTTGCACACGGCCAAAAAGTCCCAGACGCCGCGCTCGAACTCGGGATCGGTCAGACGGCAGTTGGTCATGTAGGTGAAGGGAACCTGGAAGCGGCGCAGGACCTTGCCGGTGGCGAACAGGCCGCACTGGCTATCACGCAGACGGGTGCCGTCGGGCTCGGGGCGCTCGTCGCGCGGCCCCCACAGCAGCACGGGCAAGCCGAGCTCGCGGGCAAGGCGGGCGCAGACATACTCGGTACCAAAGTTGGCGTGGCAGAGCATGATGCCGTCGACGCCCTCGGCGCGGAACTTCTCGACGATAGGCGCGATATGGCTGTCGTCGAACAGCAGGCCCTCGTCGTTGATGTCGTCGATATCCACAATCTCGACGCCGATCTCGCGCAGGCGATCAGCCGTCAGACCGCGATACTTGATCGCGTCCGGCGCGCTAAAGATACTGCGGCGCGTGGGCACAAAGCCGAGCTTGATCTTGTCCATGTACGTCCTCCCCTAGTCACATGTTCAGTAAACAGACGCATGTTTCGTTTTGTTCTGTTTACTAAATGTTTTACTCTACTGTTTAGAAGTTTAACGCGAAAGTCCCGTAAACGGTAGAGAAATCAGCCTAAACGGTATGTAAACAAACTGAACATACAAGGGAAACAAAAAGAGGGCCCCGAAGGACCCTCTCTTAGTAGCGTTAGATATGGCTGCCTTAGCGAGCTTTGCCGCCCTGCGCCCCGGCGTTTTCTTCGCCTAGATCTCGCACACGCTCTGGCGCTCGACAAAGTAGGTCGACACGGCCGTCTTGCAGGTATAGCTCTTGGGGTTGCGGATGTTGCCCACCAGGCGACGCACCGCGATCTCGCCCACCTCGTGCTTGGGAACATGCACCGTGGTGAGCGGCGGGTTGGAGAAGGCGCCCAAAGACAGGTCGTCAAAGCCGATGATCGAGACATCCGCGGGCACGCGAATACCGTGCTCGTTGAACGCGCGCATGGCGCCCACGGCGAGCACGTCGTTCTCGGCAAAGAAAGCCGTCGGCAGATCGTCGCGCGAGACGTTGTCGAGCCACACGCCCATGTCGTGATAAGCGCCCTCGAGCGTGGTACCCAGCGTGACGTACCATGCCGGGTTGGCCTCAAGATCCGCGTCCTCAAGCGCTTGGCGATAGCCGCGCTCGCGGTCCTTAAAGTTGCGGATCCGAAGGTCGCCCGCCAGATAGCCGATTTGCCTGTGGCCTTTCTCGATAAGGTCTGTCTCTTATACACATCTGACGCTGCCGACG
>URBA01000165.1 GCA_900545905.1 uncultured Collinsella sp. | reverse complement strand
TTGAGCCGCCGCGGCTTATCCGCGGTGACTGGACGGCGCAGAGCGGATATGCCGCAGGTCAGGCCCTGGCGGATGATCCGACCTGTACGGCCATTTATGCTTCCAACGACGCCATGGCCTACGGCTGCATTCGCGGGCTCGAGTCGCGCGGAAAGCGCGTGCCCGAGGACGTGAGTGTGGTGGGTGTTGATGACAGCCTGGGCGATATCGTGCCCGACCGTCGCCTGACCACGGTGCGCTTTGACAACAAGCGCGTCGGCATGTGGGCGGTCGACAAGATTGCCGGCGCCGAGGGCGTTGCGCCCGGTGTGGAGCACATGCTGTTTCCGGGCGTGCTCGTCGAGGGCGATACGGTGCGCGATGTACGCTAGGGGCGCAGGTCTGTTTGGGTTGCCGCTAATTGTGTTCGATATTGTTCAGATTGGTTTAAAAACCGTTCACGGGCGAAAAGCGACCGTTCATAGCTCGAAATCACGTTTTGCGCTGTTCTTTTTTGTTTGAATGTTAATGTTTCTGTCATACAGAACGCAGCGCGTATGCCCGGACGCGATGCTCTCCATTGGTTCATATGTGAAAGGAACGCAATATGGCAACCAAAGAAGAAATCTCGATGGTTGGATTCGAGATCGTCGCATACGCGGGTGACGCCCAGACCGACCTGCTCGCAGCACTCGATGCTGCCCGCGAGGGTGACTTCGAGAAGGCCGAGCAGCTGCACAAGGATGCCAGCGACGCGCTCATCGGTGCCCACGACACGCAGACCAAGCTGCTTTCGCAGGAGGCCGGCGGCGGCGAGATGGAGATGACCTTCATCATGGCTCACGCTCAGGACACCCTCATGACGACCATGATCCTTGAGAAGCAGACCCGCTTTACCATCGATGCCTACAAGCGCATCGCCGAGCTCGAGGCCAAGCTCGCCTAACGAGCCCTCACAACCAAGTCCCCTTCCAAAAGCTCTGCCGCTACCCGCGGCAGGGCTTTTTCTGTCCTCCTCCAAGTTGCGGTGAAATAGGGACTGAATAGGGGCCGACGGGCGCAAAACAATCCCTATTCCACCGCAACTCATCCGGAGATAGTCATTGGGGACAGTCTTGGTGCGCTCTGTTCGTCTTCCCGTTCGTTTTTTGCTCGGTGGGTATACTTCCTTTCGCATTAAGCCCCGGACTGAGGAGGTATCCAAATGCCGGATAACGGGTCAATACAAAAAAGAGACGCGCACGAGATGGCTCATGGGCGTCCTGTCCAGATAACCGAGCACACGACGGTAACCGAGCTGCAGCCCAGTCTGTCCGATGTCGTGTGCGCAAACAAAAAGCTGCAGATTGGCTTTATCGTTGCGCTCGTGGTACTGGCGCTGCTGTCGGGCTTTGTAGCTCGTCCGCATTTCGCCGATACCAAGACTTGGGACTCCACCATCGAGGTCATCGATCAAAAGAAGGGCAATGTTTTGGCGCTCACGACCTCGTGCGTCGCCCTATCTGCGGGTATCACTGCGCTGCCGGGCGATACGGGAACGCCGGTTGCCGAGCAGCTCGCGCAGCTTTCGGGTAACTTGGGCATCGTGCTTGCCGTGCTCTACCTCGAGAAATACCTGCTGACCATTTTGTGGTCGGTTGGCCTGGGCATCTTAATCCCGTCTGCGTTGGTGCTCTTTGCGGTGTCGCTCGGCATTCACGGGCGCTGGAGCACGAGCGCTGTTCTGCGCCGTGTGGCGACACGCGTGCTGGTGGTTGCCGTGATCGGCATGGCGCTCGTGCCCGCTAGCGTATGGGTGTCGCAGAAGGTCGATGAAACGTATCGCGTAAGTATTGAGCAAGCTGAGCAAAAGGCGAGCGATGCCGCAAAGACGGCTGATGCCACGGACAAGTCAGGTGAGACCAGCTCAAAATCGAACAAGAAAAAATCCGAGGCCACGGAGTCCAAAAACGTGCTCGAGCAGTTGACTGATGGGGCATCGAGCCTGGTCACGTCGGTAACCAGCGGTGCCAAGCAGATGACCGACGAGATCGTGCAGCAGGTGACCGACCTCATCGAAGGCGTCATCGTGATGATCGTGACCTCGTGTGTGATTCCTCTACTGGTGCTCGTGGCGTTCCTGTGGCTAGGACACGTGCTGCTGGGGATCGATATCTCCGGTCCCGCGAACTATCTGACGGGTCGTTTCCTGAGCGCTCCGTCCAGACATGCCAAGAAGAGCGGGCAGTCTGAGTGGGCGGCAAAGCGATCTTTGGAAGATCAACCGTAAGAAGGGCGGTCGAGACACGTTCTCGGCCGCCCTTTTGTCTGTTGAACACATGGTCGCTACGTCTGCGCCGGGCTCAAACGGTCGGCAATCAACCGTGAACGGTATTTGTTCAAAAAAGAACAAAGTTAAACAAATAATGGTTGCACCCGATGTTTGAATGTGTTCAAATAAACATGAACAGTGAAGAACCGCACATTCAGATGCCCGGACCTGAACGCGATTCAACACTTCCAAACAGAAACTACGCACCTGCGTATCTCTCAAGGAGGATGTCATGAGGGTTGTAATCGCTTCCGATGCCGACGGTATGTCGATGAAGGAGTCCATCAAGGAGATGCTCATCGCCGACGGTCACGAGGTCGTCGACTATTCCGAGACCCCTGCCGCGGACTTTGTCGATTCCGCGACCGCCGTTGCCAAGGACCTGCTGGAGCACAAGGATTCCCAGGGCTTCGCATTCGATAAGTACGGCGTCGGCTCCTACATGGCCGCCGTCAAGATCAAGGGCATGGTCGTCGCCAACATTTCCGACGAGCGTTCCGCCTACATGACCCGCGAGCACAACGGCTCGCGCATGGTCACCATGGGCCCGGGCGTTGTGGGCACCGAGGTCGCCAAGAAGATCGCCCGCGAGTTCCTGCGTGCCCAGTACGCCGGCGGCCGTCACCAGATCCGTGTCGACATGCTCAACAAGATGGCCTAACGAGAGCCACCGAGAACTCGAACTTCTACCTCAACTTGTGAATTCAGACGAAAGGACGTTCTGATGAAGAAGACCATCGCAATCGGTTGCGACCATATCGTTACGGACGAGAAGATCTATCTGGCCGACCGCCTGGAGCAGGCTGGCTACAAGGTGCTCGACTGCGGCACCTACAGCCACACCCGTACGCACTATCCCATCTACGGTAAGGCCGTGGGCGAGGCTGTCGCCAGCGGCAAGGCCGATTTTGGCGTGGCCCTGTGCGGCACCGGCATCGGCATCACCAACGCCGTCAACAAGGTTCCCGGCGCCCGCTGCGCCCTGGTCCGCGATATGACCTCTGCCCTGTATGCCCGTCGCGAGCTCAACGCCAACATCGTGGGCTTTGGCGGCAAGATCACCGGCGAGTTCCTGATGGCCGACATTATGCTTGCCTTCCTGGAGGAGCCCTACGAGAAGACTCCCGAGCACGATGCCCTGATTGCCAAGATCGATGCCTGCAACAAGGCCGACGCCGAGGCTCAGGCCGACCCGCACTTCTTTGACGAGTTCCTCGAGAAGTGGGACCGCGGCGAATACCATGATTAGCGGGTATCCGGCGTAATTAACTAGTCCGTTGACGGCTCGCGTTTCTGTGAGGGGCGCGGGCCGGTTTTCTATCAGCCCATTGACTCGGCGGGCTGGCGTAAGAAAGGGAAGGCTCCTATGGAGTTTGTTCTTGATAACGGTTCTATCCGCATAGCGCTAAGCACGGCGGGTGGCTCATTTACCTCTATTACGGCAAATGGTCGTGAGTACCTGTGGCAGGGCGATCCGTCGGTCTGGTCGGGTCAGGCGCCCATTTGCTTCCCGATCTGCGGCGGTCTTCGTGACGGTCGCGCGATGACCATGGGCGGCCGTGAGGTCAAGCTTGCCCGTCATGGCTTTGCTCGCAAGCAGGAGTGGAAGCTCGAGGAACAGGGCGACAGCATGGTTGCGCTGAGCCTAAGCTCTGCCGACCACGCCGAGCTGCTCGAGCAATACCCGTATCCGTTTAAGATCGTTGCGCGCTATGCAATCGATGCGGCAAAAGTGACCGTTTCGTACGAGGTGACCAACGAGGGCACCGAGGACATGCCGTTTTTTGTGGGTGGCCACCCCGGCTTTAAGTGCCCGCTCGACGAGGGCGAGTCCTATGACGACTATGAGCTTCGTTTTGATCAGCGTGAGGTCGCCGAGCTCTGTACTGCCGTTCCCTCGACGGGCCTGATTGATGTCGAGCATCGCAGCAAGAACCCCATGATCGGCCAGAACCTGTCGCTGACCCACGAACTTTTCGACTTCGCGGAGACCATCTTTGACGTGCTCGAGAGCCGCGTGGTTACGCTGACCA
>URBA01000164.1 GCA_900545905.1 uncultured Collinsella sp. | reverse complement strand
CAGAAGTTCAAATCTTCTAACGCCCACCAAATGTTCGCAGCTCAGAGACTATGTCTCTGGGCTGTTTTTATTTGGTCGCCAAATGGGTCGCCAAATCGCCGGCAAAAGGTACCTCGATTCATGAAAGAGCGGTTCTGAGCGTCTGTTTAGCCTCGTCGTCTCAATCGAGTGGGGGTTGACTATTTTGAACATAACCGTGCATCTCGTTGACGTTTCTGCGATCGATCCCGGCGAGACCGTTGATATGGCATCAATCGCGGGACGTTATGCCTTACGTGCCTCCAATGGGGATCTCCCAATTGCGTCTCGGAGAGAAGCTGCAGGCGTGGGTCTGCTTCTTCGCGACGCCCTGGGTGTCTTCGACGACACCCAGCTTGCGTGTTCTGCTTTCGGCAAGATTGAGCTTGCGGATGGGGAGGCCCCCTCTATTTCCATTTCACATGGCGGAAGCGTGGCCGTCCTCGCTGTTTCCGATGTTGCTCGGTCGGTCGGAGGACCTATTGGCGTGGATATCGAGGCGATCGATGAGATTGCCCCCGTTGCGGTTGGGCGTATGGCAAACGACGACGAGCACGTGTGGATTAACGCTGCCCCCAATTTGCAAGAACGCAATCTTCGCCTGAGTCAGACGTGGACGCGTATCGAGGCCATCCTCAAGGCTGAAGGCGTCGGGTTTTCGATTGACCCTCGCAAAGATGGTATGCCCGACGGATGGAATACTTCGTCGGTGACATACGGTCGCTGCGTCATCTCTTGTGCGGCGCGCTCTATGCCTCGTATCGTTCTCAAGGAACACACCTTTCGGGTAGCATAGGAGCCAATCGCCAATAGGGGAGGCCGCTATGTCACTGAACGCTCAAAACGATATCGCTTCACGGATCGAGGATGCCGTCTTTGAGCTTATGGGGACGACGCCGGTGCAGGCGATCAAGGTGGCCGAGGTACTTCGCCTTGCCCATACATCCAAATCGACGTTCTATCGCTGTTATCGCTCTGTCGATGATGTGGTTAAACGTTTTGAAGATGAGCTGCTCCAGAATATGCAGGACATCAATGATGTTGCACTGGAGGCTCGTTTTGGCGATGCGCAGCTGGACCCTACGCCTACGATGATCAAGCGCATGGAGATTCTCCAGGCTAATCGCTCGAAAGTTTTGGCGCTTAACAGCGATAACGGCGATCCAGTGTTTGCTCACAAGGCAACGATCTTTATGCATGACTATTTTCGAAATCGGCTTCGCTCGACATTTTCCGATGAAACGGACCTCGACCTGTATCTAGCCTTTGCGCTTGCGGGTCACCATAACCTCATTCAGTATTGGCTCGAGGCCCGGCCCGACCTTGAGGCGCGCACCGTCGCCGCTGCCCTCAATCGCATGTTTTATGCGCCGCTGTTTGTCGACGATGCTTCGCGCCATTGGCACCCACGTATCCCCGATTTTGAAAAGCCGCTCGGGTGAGCGGCTGGTTTTTAGGGATGAACGGTTGCGCATGCAGCGAACTCAAAGTGCTCCAGCCCTATGAATCGGTTTTAAGCATAGTTATTTATCTGCTATTTGGAACGATATTTAGCTATTCGTACCAAATGATGGGACACATAGCGGCTTTTTGTCCCACAGCACCAAATAAACCCCTCGTAAACTAAAGCTACGTTCAAAAGAACCACTGCAGTAGTTCAACGTGTGACGGCACAGAAAAGCCGCGAGCGCTCTCTCACCTTCGCTCGCGGCCGGACTGCGCCATCATTCCGTACACCTTCACATGATTAGGATGTGATATTCAGTGGTTACGCTCGGAAAGAACATGCGCAGCGTCTCGATTGTAGGCGTAGGCTGCACCCCGTTCAAGGATTTTGAGGAGCATCCCGAGACCCAGGGCATTGGCGAGGGCGAGGCATTTGGCTATGCAGCCCTCGAGGCAATTGCCGATGCCGGTCTTGAGCCTCGCGATATCGACTTTTTCTATCACGGCAGCGCCAATCCGTATCTCGTTGGCGATTGCATTACCCCAAACATGCAGGTTGCCGATTGGTTTGGCGTTCGTGCCAAGGGCTCTGTCCATCATTCCGAGGCTTGCTGTACGGGCTACGTCGCCCTTGAGCAGGCCGTGATGGCAGTCGCCTCCGGTGCCTACGATGTTGTCCTTACGGGTGCCTGCGATTTGGCTTCGACTCTTCCCGTCGAGCATATGCCCTCCCATATTCGTCAGGACTTTACGCTCGATGTCATGATTCCCTCGCTCGATAAAATCTATGACCGCGCTTATGGTCGCCCGCTCGATGGCGCCTTTGGCGTGTCGTTCGACAACTGGATCAACGAGTATTCGATGCAGTACGACCTTACCGCCGATCAGATCGATGACGCCCTGAACGGCCTTACCAAGAGCCTTCGCCGCGGTGCCGTCCTGAATCCCCTTGCCTGGTACGAGACCACGGTCGAGGAGGACGCGAAGGCAGCTGGGTTCGATACCGCCGACGAGTATCTCAAGAGCATGTACAACCCGCGCGTTACGCAGTATCTGCGCGTTACCGGCTTTGAGAAGAAGTGCGACGGTGCCGCTGCCGTTGTCGTGATGCCCACGGAGAAGGCCAAGGCCATGGGTGTCCCGTATGCACCTATTGAGGTTCTGGGCACGGGTGCCTCTGCCGTCGAGGCCGGCCTGCTTCACAACGAGCACTGGGCTACCGAGCTTGCCGCCAAGCAGGTCTATAACCTTACCGGCGTGAGCCCCGACGAGATCGACCTGTTTATGTGCAATGACTTCTTCCTGGCTTCCGAGATCGTCTCGGCCGAGGAGTGCGGCTATATTCCGCGCGGCGAGGCTTGGAAGTACGCGATCGATGGTCGCACCGCCTTTGACGGTGATAAGCCCATCAACCCGCATGGTGGCCGTTGCAACTTCGGTCACGCACATGGCGCATCCGGCATCGCCGATATCGTCGAGGCCGTTAAGCAAATGCGCGGCGTCGCCGGTGCCACCCAGATGAAGAAGGTTCCCGAGACGGCCTTCCTGCGCGGTTTTGGCGGTTCTCAGAACGTGCGCTGCCAGATCCTTCGTACCGTCGCGTAGTCGACCGCGGTTTTCGATTTCCCATAAGGAGTATTCTCATGCAACTCAAAGATATGGAGCCCGTGGTCAAGAAGTTCTACACGGGTCTTGAAGAGGGCATCTATTGGGCGCGCCAGTGCCCCGAGTGCGGAGCCGTCGAGTTTCCGCCCCACCTTGCCTGCAATGCCTGCGGCTACCACAAGACCGACTGGGTCCAGGTTTCCGGTCACGGCCGCCTGATCGATTTTACCCTACCTGGTCCGCAGAACGACAAGCCCTACCTCAAGGAGTATGGCAAGTACGCCTACGGCGCCGTCGATATCGACGAGGGTTCTCAGTACACCTACGTCATCTACGGCATTACCAAGAAGAAGGCCCCCGAGATTCGCGCCAAACTCATGGCGGGCGAGACCGTTGGCGTCCATGCCAAGGTCATCGACCGTCCGGGCTACAAAGAGCTCACGTTTGAGCTTGACGACTAGGTTTTCACCCCTTTTAACAATTCGATTCCTCTCTTAGGCCGCGGCGGGACCCATGTCTCCAGCCCGCCGTGGCCGCCCCTCTTTTTATCTTAGAAAGGCACCATCATGAACGAAGAACTCACTCAGCAGATCTGCGATTTTGCCAAGTCCGCTTACAACTATGACGGCGATGTGACTCCCGAGACGACGTTTGAGACCCTGGGCAAGGGCTCGATGAAGATGATCGCGCTGACCTCCATGATCGAGAACGAGCTCGATGCCGAGGTCCCCGTTCGCGAGGTCATGGTCATGAAGACCGTCGGCGAGCTTATCGAGCGCACTGCCGAAGAGATGGAGTAACTGCCATGGACCTGATGCAGACCCTGCGCGAGCAGGCTGCCGCCAAGCCTATGCGCGTTGCTTTTCCCGAGGGCGAAAACGAGACCATGATGCAGACGGTCGCAAAGATCGCCGCCGAGCATCTTGCCGAATGTGTGCTGGTCGGCGACGGCGGCAAGCTCAAGGAGCTTGCCGATGAGCGCGGTATCTCCCTTGACGGCATCGAGATTGTCGATGTGACCGACGAGGAGGCGAACGCCGCCTGCTGTGAGCGCTACCTTTCGCATCCGGATTGCAAGTTTAAGCCCAAGGGTGCCGCGCGCCGTATGACGCGCCCGCTAGAGCGCGCCCTGATTTTGCAGGTGCTCGGCGATGTCGACGTAATGTTCGCCGGCATCGATAACGCCACGGGCGACATCATCCTGGCGGGACAGGCTATCGTCGGCCTTGCCGACGGGGTGCACACCTGTCTCTTATACACATCTCCGAGCCCACGAGACTACGCTGCATCT
>URBA01000163.1 GCA_900545905.1 uncultured Collinsella sp. | reverse complement strand
CTTCTAGCTTCGTCGGCAGCGTCAGATGTGTATAAGAGACAGAAGCGGTACTGCGCAAGCTCAAGCTCGGCAGCGCCCTCCTTGGAGCGGCTCTCCAGGTCGTTCCACTGCGACTGCAGCGAACGAAGCTCGTCGACGGCCAGCATCTGCGTAAGCTCGTTCGCGCGCGAGGACAGCTCTTTGTACTTGCGCGCGCGATCGACCTGACGCTCCAGCGGTCGCAGCTGACGGGCGATTTCCTTATTGATGTCGCGGGCACGCATCAGGTGCTCGTCCATCGACTTAATCTTTTTGAGCGCTCGCTCCTTGCGGCGCTTGTGCTTGGAAATGCCGGCGGCCTCCTCGATGAGGGCGCGACGCTCCTCGGGGCGGCTCTGCAAGATGGCGTCGAGTTTGCCCTGGCTGATGATGGAATGTGTATCCTTGCCCAGGCCCGAATCGTGCAGGATGTCCTGAATGTCCATCAGGCGGCACGGACTCGAGTTGATGAGGTACTCGCTTTCGCCCGAGCGATACATGCGACGGGTGATGGCGACCTCGTCAAAATCGACGGGCAGCATATGGTCCGAGTTATCGAGCACCAGCGTGACCTCGGCAACACCCACCGGCTTGCGCGCCGACGAGCCCGAGAAGATGACATCCTCCATGGCCTGGCCGCGCAGCTGCTTGGCGCTCTGCTCGCCCAGGACCCACAGAATCGAGTCAGAGATGTTCGATTTTCCCGAGCCGTTTGGACCGACGATGACGGTCAGGCCCGGCTCAAACGTCATATGGGCGCGGTCGGCAAACGACTTGAACCCCTTGAGCGTAAGGGACTTGAGATACACGGTTCCTCGCTTACACGTGCTTCTTGTTCAGAATCACGCCGTTGGTGGTGTAACCCATGCGGTCGAGCGCTTCAAGCGCGGCAGCTCCCTCGGCTTCCTTCTTTGAGGAGCCGGAGCCGCGACCCTGGCGAATACCATCGATCAAAACCACGGCGGTAAAGGTGGGCGCATGCGCCGGGCCCTCGGAGCCAACGAGCTTGTACGCCGGGGGCTCGTGACCGTCGGCTTGCACGCACTCCTGCAAAAACGACTTGGGGTTCGCAGGATGCTCGGCACGCTCGGAAGCCAAGTGCGGCTTAAGCGTACGGTGGATAAAGTCCGCCGCAACGTCCCAGCCGGCATCCAGGTACAGCGCGCCCACGAGCGACTCATAGACGTTCTCGAGGGCCGAATGCAGGCCGCGCGCACCGGTACCGGTCTCGGAGGCACCAAAGATAATGATGTCGTCGATGCCCAACTCGTGAGAAACCTCGGATAGCGTGGCGCCCGAGACGAGCGACACCTTCAAGCGAGTGAGCTTGCCCTCGTCAAACTCGGGATAGGACTCAAACAGGGAGCGTGCGACCACAGCGCCCAAAATGGAATCGCCCAAGAACTCAAGGCGCTCATAGCTGGCAGAAACCGGCTGGCCCTCGACTGCCGAGGGATGCGTAAGGGCCGCGCGCAGCAGCACCTTATTGTTGAACTCGTGGCCCAGGATTTCCTGGGCGCGCGTAAGTCGTTCGGATAAAGCCAAGACTTAGGCCTCCTTGGCAGCTTCGATAGCGTCGACGGCGTCGGCGACAGAGTTGAGCGAGAGCAGAGTCTCGTCATCGATCTCGAGGTTGAACTCGTCCTCGATAGCCGTAACCAGCTGCAGGCGCTCGAGCGAGTTGGCATCGAGGTCGTCAAAGGTGGTCTCATCGCTAATTTCGGCAACATCGACGCCCAGAACGTCAGCAGCGACCTCGGCGATCTTGTCGAAGATTTCGGAGCGGTCCATAGCGCTTCCTCTCATAGTACATGAATACCAAAAGAATGGTACCGCCCGGGCGGTACCAAGACACGGTTCTGATTCTACCCCACGACGTGCGCCGCGAAGCACATAACAGCGCTCTAACTCGCTCTTACAAAACGATACTGTCCATAGAGTTGGCGACATTCTCGACCAGCCCGGCGCGCACGGCTTCGGCCGCCGCGAGCGTACCGTTTTTAACAGCCTCGACCGAGGTGGCGCCATGGCCGATCAGGACCACGCCGCGCAGGCCCAGAAGAATCGCGCCGCCCTTGGCGTCGCCAGAGAGCTTGGCCTTAATCTCGCGCATCTGCTTTTTGATGAGCAGCGCGGCGATCTTGGTGCCGAGCGAGGCCATAAAGGCGCCCTTGAGCTCCTGCAGCAAAAACTTGGCAGCGCCCTCGGTAGCTTTGAGAGCGATATTACCCGACATGCCATCGGCAACGACGACATCGAAGTTACCTGAGGTGAGGTCGGTGCCCTCGCAGTTACCAACAAAGCCGGGAACGGCGGCCTTCATAGCAGGGAAACAGGCCTTGGTAAAGTTGGAGCCCTTCTCATCCTCGGTGCCATTGGCAAGCAGGCCCACGCGGGGATGCTCGATGCCCAGGACGACGCGGGCATAGGCGCTACCCATCTGGGCAAAACGCACCATGTCATCGACCTCCACATCGGGGTTGGCACCCATGTCGCACAGCACCGTCAGACCGCCGGCGCGATTGGGCAGCGCATTGGTCAGACAGGGACGCACCGGCTGCTTCTTGCCTTCGGCCATATATCTAAACGGCGTCACATAGGCGGTGGCGGCGGCGGTCATGGCACCGGTGGAGCCGGCGGAGAAGAACGCATCCGCGTTGCCCTTCTTAATGGCGCGGCAAGAAAGCACGATCGACGACTTACGCTTGGTCATCACGGCGCGAATGGGATCGTCATCCATGGCGATAACGTCAGGCGCCTCAAGGGCCTCAACACGTGCATGGGAAGCTGCAAAGGGATTGACGATTTCGGCGGGACCAGCTGCCAAGACCTCGATATCGGGATCGGCGGCAAGTGCAGCCTCAATACCGTCGAGGACAACCTGCGGCTTCTCGTCTCCACCCACAACGTCTACGCAAACGCGAACGTTACTCATATACATGCTCCTTATACAAAAATGGCCGACTCAATGAGCCGGCCATTGTGGTTCCAGTTGGAACGGCATCGTATCCAGAGTATACCGTTACTCGGTAACGATAACCTCGCGGTCCTTGTAGAAACCGCAGCTGGGGCACACGTGGTGCGGAAGCTTGACAGCGCCGCAACGGGGGCACGTGGACTGAGCCGCAGCCGAAATCTTCATGTTGGCGGAACGACGGGTGTGAGTGCGGATACGACCCTGCTTTTGTTTAGGTACGGGCATAGTGACCTTCCTTATGAACTATCCAGTGTGGCGATTACGCGCAAGTAGCGATACTACCACAGTTTTACTCATCGAGCTTGAGATTCTTCAATGCTGCAAATGGATTTTCCGTGGCAGCGGCCCATTCTGCCTCTGCCTGGGCGGCGCAATCGCATTGCTCGACGTTGAGATTGCAACCGCAAGTGGGGCACAGACCGCGGCAATCGGGCTTGCACAGAACGACAAACGGCGTGTCCATAACGACCGCGTCGTTGATGGGCTCACCCAGATCGACGATGCGATCCTCACCCAGGAGCTCGTAGCCGTCCTCGTAGGCCTCGGGATCCTCGGGCTCCTCAAAGAGGTAGAACTCCTCGATCTCGCCGGCGATATCAAACGAGGCGGGCTCAAGGCAACGGTCGCACTCGCCGGTGGCGTGTGCGCGGACCATACCCGTGAGCAAGACACCGGTACCGGCATTGGTAAAGACAACGTCGTAGTCGATGCCGTCCTGTAGCTGGTAGTCCTTCTCGCCCACCGTGTAGGTAGCGACATCGACCTTACCGGTCAGCGGATACGAATCTCCAGGAAACTCGAGCTGCTCGGAAAGATCGACGGTAACGCTCGGGAACTCAGCCATTACCACTGACCATTCTGTTGGGCGGCACCCTCGTTGAGCTGCTGACGGCAACGGGTAACGGTGCCGGTCAGGCTCTTAAGGTTCTCCTCCAGGTGCGTAAAGACCTGCTCTGCGTAGTCCTCGGCAGCATAACGCGTCTCGCGCTCGTACTGCTGGGCACGATCGCGAATGTCGTCGGCCTGCTGCTGGGCTAAGCGGACGATCTCCTGCTCACCGGCAATGGTGAGGGCCTGCTGCTGAGCGTCGGCGATGATGGAATCGGCCTGAGCGGCGGCGGAAGCCATAAGCTCCTCGCGCTCCTTAAGGATACGGCGGGACTTCTGCCACTCCTCGGGATAGCTCATGCGGATCTCGTCGAGGATGTTGAAGAACACGTCGGCGTCGATGACCTTGAACTGAGCGTTCTTGCCGAAAGGCGGCTTGGCTTCCTCGATCAGCCCTTCGAGCTCATCGACCAAGCTGACGATCCTATCGCCAGGAAAATTCTCGCCCGGCATCCGGTCTCCTTTCATAGGTAACATATCAT
>URBA01000162.1 GCA_900545905.1 uncultured Collinsella sp. | reverse complement strand
GCGATGTAGATGATCGCGGCGACGTTGGCGATCAGCGCAGCGATCGAGACCGCGGTAGCGGCGCCGGGGTCGAGCGTGGAGTGGGTTACAAAGATGGACTCCTCCTGGAAGTACGGGAACACCTGGGCAAACATGCACCAAATGGCCAGCGTAAAGGCGCGGTTCTGGATCCAGCCGCCCTTGTTCCAGATAAAGGCGGCGACGGTGGGCGCCAGCAGCAGCGCAAAGCCGCAGAACCAGGAGTGGGTGGGCAGGCAGTTGTAGGTGTAGCAGAAGTTCCAGATATCGTAGGCGATGATGTAGACCCAGGTCATGTCGGGCCACAGCATGTCGGTCTTGTCCTCGGAGGCGTAGACGCTCCACCAACCGGTCATGCAGAAGATGTTGATGATACCGGCGATGCCGTTGAACACGTTGTTCCAGCCGGCCAGCTGCGTGGCACCTTCGGAGGTGACCCAGGTGGACTCGCCCAGGACAAAGAAGTGATAGGCGCTCTCAAAGTCGGACACGACGGCGATCATGATGTTGATGGCGACGATCACAAACGGCCACGCGCGGAACCAATGCGCCTTGCCGATCTTGCCCCACTGGTACTTAATGGCAATGAAGCCCCAGCAACCGGCCAGTGCCGCGTACACCTTGGCGTAGTGGAACCAGCTGTTCTGGTACACATGGGTGGGGTTGGTGAGCGCCCACTCGGCACCCTGCGAGACGCCGATGGCGATGGCGACGCAGTAGATGGTCATGGCCATCGGAGCCACGCCAAAGATGATGGCCGCGCCCAGCTTGGTGCGGCGGCCGACTTCGTTGAGCACGATCAGGCCAATAAAGACCATGGCCCAGCCGGCCCAGTGGATAAGGGCATCGCTACCCCAAACATCGAACAGCATGCTGCTCTCCTTTCACACGCCCGCGGCCCCTCTTCTGATCGCGGGCAGTTTGGCCAAATGTCGTCAGTTCTGGGGCATGCGCTCCGGATACTTGGCGGTATAGCCCTCGATGTGGAGCGTCGAGGCGATGATTTCCTTGACCGTCTCGTCGGGCACATCGGGGTGCGTGCGGATATACATCAAAAGACCCATGATGAGGGTGTAGAACGTCTCGTAGACATGGTCGATGCGTAGCTCGTGATGGGCGACAAAGTCCACCACGGTGGTGTCGCAGATGTACTGAGCCACGCGCTGAACCACGTTGTGCAGAAAGCCGCCGTAGAGTGCGCCGCTGTTGGAGGTCAGAGTGTGCGGCAGTTCGTGGCCGCTGGCGACCAGTCGCTTAAAGAGCGGGGCGACGGTGTCGAGCGCGCCCTCGATATCACCGACGGTGCGGCCGGCGTTCCACTGCTCGAGCTCGGAGATAAAGCCGTCGATCGCCTCGTCCATAACAGCGGTGACGGCGGCGTCCATGTCGGCAAAGTAGTGGTAGAACAATGAACGCGTGCAGCCGGCTCGTTTGGTCACGGCCGATACCGATAGGTGGGACACGCCCAACTCGGAGCTTACGGTGCGCACGGCATCGAGGATCTCGCGACGGCGTTCGTCGCCCGTCAGGCGCTTTGCCGCGCTATCGGATGCAGGGACGGCATCGACCACAGAGGTATCTGCTGCGTTGTTGCCCATGTTTTGCCGCCTTTCATCCTCTTTTGCCTGACCGTTCGCCTAACAGTCTTGAATATTGTTGACGGTTCGTCAATACTATTTTTGACACAATGTCAACTAATGGCGGGTGAACGGCATGGGGGCATGCCCGGCCTGCAAAAAAAGAGGGGTGCTGCGGTCTCGCCGGGCTGTGGCAAGAGAAGGGACAACCATGATTCTCAACGGACCGGGAATTAGCTACACCGAGCCCGATATCGGCGCGGAGTTTGTACCGCCGCTGCCGGAGCATCCGCGCGAGGCCATTGTCAAGCTGTGTGAGCACTGCACCAACCGCCTGCTGCATCGCGACGAGCTGCTGGGCTACGAGTACTGGTCGTTTGCCGAGGCCGCAACCGACGAGCAAGCCGAAGTGCTCTGCAAGATGAAGATGCGCCGTCCCTATACGCTGCCCGAGATGGTCAAGCTCACCGGCATGCCCGAGGCCGATATCGAAAAGATGCTCGACGATATGAGCTACACGGGCCTGCTCGAGTACAACTGGGAAAACCCCGAGCGCGCCAAGCAGTGGGTGCTGCCCATGCTGGTGCCGGGCTCTGCCGAATTCCTCAACATGCGCGTGGGCCAGCTCGAGGAGCACCCGGTCTATGCCAAGTTCTTTGAGCAGGCGTCCAAGGGACCGCTGTCCAAGGCCACGCCGATGGTGCCGCCCGGTGGTGCCGGCATCGGCATGCATGTCATTCCGGTCGAGAAGGCCATCGATGCCGCGAGCACGTCGGTGCCGATCGAGCATATCGAGCATTGGCTCGACAAATACGAGGGTAAGTATGCCGCCAGCACCTGCAGCTGCCGCGCGAGCCGTCGTGTGATGGGCGAGGGCTGCGCCGACGACCCCGCCGACTGGTGCATTGCCGTGGGCGATATGGCCGACTATGTGGTCGAGACCGACCGCGGCCACTATGTGACGCGCGAGGAGGTCTACGACATCTTGCGCCAGGCCGAGGACAACGGCTTTGTGCACCAGATCACCAACATCGACGGCGAGAACAAGATCTTCGCCATCTGTAACTGCAACGTCAACGTGTGCTACGCCCTGCGCACCTCGCAGCTGTTCAACACGCCCAACCTGTCGCGCTCGGCCTACGTCGCCAAGGTCGAGAAGGACAAGTGCGTGGCCTGCGGTTGCTGCGTTGAGGTGTGTCCGGCCGGCGCCACCAAACTGGGCCAGAAGCTCTGTAGCAAAAAGGCCGGCGGCCGCGTGCCCGAGTATCCGCGCCAGGAGCTGCCCGATGCCACCAAGTGGGACCACACCAAGTGGTCGCCCAACTACCGCAACGACAACCGCATCGAGACGCATGAGTCCGGCACCGCGCCCTGCAAGACGGCCTGCCCCGCGCACGTTGCCGTTCAGGGCTATTTGAAGCTCGCGGCGCAGGGCCGCTATGACGAGGCGTTGGCGCTCATCAAGCGCGAGAACCCGCTGCCCGCTATCTGCGGCCGTGTGTGCAACCGCCGCTGTGAGGATGCCTGCACCCGCGGTCGTGTGGACGCCGCCGTGGCTATCGACGAAGTCAAGAAGTTTATCGCCCAGCGCGATCTGGATGCCGCGACCCGCTATGTCCCGTCCGTGGTGACGCCGACGCGCGCCGGCGGCTTCGATCAGAAGATTGCCATCATCGGTGCCGGCCCGGCTGGCCTGTCCTGTGCTTTCTATCTTGCCGAGAAGGGCTACAAGCCCGTCGTGTTCGAGAAAAACGAGCGCCCGGGTGGCATGCTCACCTACGGCATTCCCAGCTTTAAGCTGCAGAAGGATGTTATCGAGGCCGAGGTCGAGATCATTCGCCTGATGGGTGCCGAGTTCCGCTATGGCGTGGAAGTCGGCCGCGACGTGACGCTCGACGAGCTGCGCACGCAGGGTTTTGAGGCCTTCTACGTGGCTATTGGCTGCCAGGGCGGCCGCCTTGCCGACATTCCGGGCGAGGACGCCGAGGGTGTGACCGTGGCCGTCGACTTTTTGCGCGAGGTCAACAGCGGCAAGATTGACGCGCTGCCCGGCCGCACCATCGTGGTGGGCGGCGGCAACGTGGCCATCGACGTTGCCCGCAACGCCTGCCGTCTGGGTTCCGAGCACGTTGAGATGTTCTGCCTGGAGAGCGAGGCACAGATGCCCGCCAGCGAGGAAGAGCGTCGCGAGGCCATCGAGGACGGCGCGCACATCAGCTGCGGTTGGGGCCCCAAGGAGGTTCACCTGGACGAGGCCGGTCATGTGCGCGGCATCACCTTCAAGCGCTGCACGCGTGTCTTTGACGACGAGGGCCGTTTTGCGCCCGAGTACGACGAGAACGACCTGCGCCGCGTCGATGCCGACCGCGTGGTCATGTCCATCGGCCAGTCCATTGTGTGGGGCGACCTGCTGGCTGGCTCCAAGGTGGAGCTTGGCCGCGGTCAGGGTGCCCTTGCCGATCCTCAGACCTACCAGACCGCCGAGCCAGACATCTTTGTGGGCGGCGACGTCTACACCGGTCCGAGTTTTGCCATCGATGCCATCGCCGCCGGCCACGAGGCCGCCGTGTCCATCCATCGCTATGTGCAGCCGGGGTCCACGCTCACCATCGGCCGCAACCAGCGCCGCTACATCGCGCTCGACCGCGACGATGTCGTGATCGAGAGCTACGACAACGCGTGCCGTGAGGTTGCCCACGTGGACCGCGAGCGCGAGAAAGCCGCGCCCTTCAGCGAGTACGTCGAGACCTTTACCGAAGAGCAGGTGCGCGCCGAGACCGCCCG
>URBA01000161.1 GCA_900545905.1 uncultured Collinsella sp. | reverse complement strand
TCGGCGAGCGCGGTCATCTTCTTGCCGGTCTCGTAGAGCGCCTTGCCGTCCTCGACGTAGCCCTCCTGGCTAAAGTGCATGATCTCGATCTTCTCGGTTTCCTTCATGGCTTTTCCTTTCTGTCCAGCACGCGAATCTATACATCGCGTTTCTTTTCGATACCAATTATAGACATACACCTAACGTGTTTTTAATACCACTTTTCAATCTGTTCCAATCCTCGGTGAACGGTCGAAATTCTCTGGTGAGTGGTATCAAATTATAATTTGATGTATAGCTAACGCCCCCGGCGTCTCCCTTGTGTGACAAAGAACAGCGTTCCTACCAGCGCAATAATGGTCGATGCTCCAAACAGTACCGTCTGGACGCCCAAAGCCTCCGCCAAAAACGGAGCCGCCAGCAGCGGCACCACGCCGGCGCTCATCAGGCCAAAACGCACAAAGCCGGTAATGCGCCCCAGGTATTTGATGTCGGCACGCTCCTGAATCAAGATCATCTGCAGCGGCTCCAGGAACCCCCAGTCCAGACCGTTAATCGCCTGACCGACAATCGCGACCCCCAGCATATCTGTGCCCACGTACACCATGGACCCAATGCCCACGGCCATGAGCGCGCCGAGCAGCAATCGTAGGTTGACATGGCGAGCAGAAAGCTTGGTCAGGATGAACGCGCCCACCGAGGAAGTGAGGCCCACGACAGAGGACAGCCAGCCCAGCCAGACGATATCCACGTTGAGCACATCACGGTAGAACAACGACTCAAGCGAATCAAACGCGCCAAACGCAAAGAATCCCAAAAAGCCCGAGATAAAGATGAGGCGCAGGTCGTGGTCGCGAAACGTAAGTCGCGCACCCTCGGCCATGCCGCCCAGAATACCGCCCTTCGGCTTTTCCCCTTTTGCGGGAACAACGCACTCGCGACAGCCCAAGGAGAGCACGGCCGCCACACCCATCATGCCCGCCATGAGCAGGTAGACCGATTGCGTGGCAAAACAGCTCACGATGGCACCGCCGAGCAGCGGGCCAGCGGTATAGGCGATATTGCTGTAGAACACCATGAGACCGTTCACGCGGGTACGGCCCTCGGTGGTCGACTCCAGGTATCCCGGAAACGCATGCGTGCAGGTGTTGATAAAGCCGCCCGCAAGCCCCAAGACGCACGCGGCAAACACAAGCCCGGGGACAGACAGCGGCGCCAACCCCACGCCAAGCGATAGCACAGCCGTAATCACGCACGTCACAAATGACGTCCGGCGCGGTCCAAAGCGATCGATGACCGAACCCGACACCATATTGCCCGCCGACGTCATAAGATTGCGCACGAGCGTAATGGCGGCAACCAAAAAGGCCGTGCCGGCCAGATCATACGTGGCCGCACCGATAAGCCCCAAAAAGTAGACCGCGTTGTTGGCGCACCACTGCAGGGACTCAATAAGAATCAGCCTGACCTCTGCCGGCGTCAGGCGCATTGCTTCGCGATCCTTCGCGAACATACGAACTCCTTCTATACAAAAAGGGGATGGAGGGCATAGGCCTGCTCCATCCCCTTTCCAGGTTGCAACGAAAATCTATGCAGCCGGGCCCTTACGCCAGCACGCCGAAGAACGCGCCGATGATGCCCACGACCATGGTGGCCACGATCAGCACCATGGGGTTGATCTTCTTGGACAGCAGCCAGTAGTACAGCCAGAAGGCGATCATGCCGAGCATGCCGGGCATGATGCCGTCCAGGATGTCCTGGAGGGTCTGGGCGTCCTCGCCCGAGCCGATGGCCACCGGGATGCTGGCCCAGAACATGTCCTTGCACATGGCGCCCACGACCATGACGCCCACGATGCCCACGCAGGTCATGATCTTCTGCATGAGGCCGGTCCTCTGGGCCTCGTCCAGGAAGCCCACGCCCAGCTCGTAGCCCTTGACGGCGCCCCAGACGCGCAGCGCGAAGCCGGGGACGTTGTAGATGAGCAGGAAGGCGATGGGGCCGAAGGGGTTGCCGGCCTGGCACAGGCTGATGCCCACCGCGGCGGCGACCACGCGCAGCGTCGACAGGAAGATGGAGTCGCCGATGCCCGACAGCGGGCCCATGAGGGCGGCCTTGACGTCGTTGACGCTCTCGGGCTCGATCTCGCCGCGGGCGACCTTCTCCTCCATGGCCATCGCGATGCCGCCGACGAACGGGGCGAACTGGACGGTGATGTTGAAGAACGCGCAGTGGCGGTGCAGGGCCTCGGCGTAGTCGTCGGGGCGGCCGGCGTAGATCTTCTTGAGCATGTTGGCGACCATCAGGCAGAAGGCGATGTTCATCTGCTTGTAGTAGGTCCAGGAGAACTCCATGCCCAGGGCGCCGACGTTGACGGCGCTCTTGACGAGGTCGGAGCGCGTGATCTTGTTCTCGGGACTAGAAGTCATCGTCCTCATCCCCTTCCGCGGAGAGCTGGGGCTGGGCTCCGCCCAGGCCGAGCAGGTCGAACTTGTCGATGCCGATGATGATGGCGATCAGGGCGACGCCCAGGACGGGCACGTTGGCGTAGGAGCACAGCAGGAAGCCCAGGAAGTAGAAGGGCACGAGCTGCTTGGTGAGCACCAGGCGGCCGAGCATGGCGAAGCCCATGGCAGGCAGGATGTTGGCGGCAACGCCAAAGCCAGCAAGGACAAAGGGCGGGATGAAGTCGAGCATGCCCTGGATGGCGTCAGCACCCAGATAGAACGACAGCGAGCACAGCAGGAACGCCATGATGATACCGGTCAAACCGATCAGGAAGTGCATCGCATAGACACCCTTAAGGTTGCCCTGGCCGGAGAAGGCATCAGCGCGGTCAACCAGGATCGGCAGGGCGGCGTTGAGGATGTTCTTGATGGCAAGGCACAGCGTGGCGATGGGCATGGCAAGCGCGATGGCTGCCTCGGTGCTCTGGCCCAGCTGGATAGCGAAGGCGCAGGCGAGCACGCCGCCGATCGTCTCATCAGGCGGCACGTAGGCGCCGATGGAGATCGAGCCCATGAACAGCAGCTCCAGGCTGGCGCCGATCGCGAGGCCGGACTGCAGGTCCCCCAGCACCAGGCCCACGAGCGGGCACAGGACGATGGGGCGGAACGCATAGAGCGTACCGAGCTGGCAGTCGAACTTACCAAATGCGGCGATAAGTCCGATGAGGATTGCTTGGGTAAGCATATATCCCCCTTTCCTAATAGGACACTACGAAGAGCTCAGACTCTTCGAAATTGAACGCCTAGAGCACGCTGGCGCAGTCAACCTTGGGGTCATCGGCCAGGGGTCGAATCTCGACCTCAACGCCACGATCCAGCATCTCGCGCACATCGGCTTCCTCGGCCGCGGTCAGGAAGATCTGACGAGAGACCTGACGAGCATCGGGACGCTTCTCGTCCTTGGGCTTGGTGTTGCCCAGGTTGACCGACTTGATCTGCGGGCAGCCCTCAACAAGCTGCTTTGCCTCAGCAATAGTGGCGACACAGATGATCATCTTGTACTTGTCGGTCACGCCCGAGTTGATAGCTTCGATTGCATGCTCCATATCTTTGATGACGAGCTTGCAGCCGGCAGGCTTGCCCATCTTGAGCGTCGTCTTCCACACCGGGTCGTTAGCGACCTTATCGCCCACGCAGAAGATGCAGTTGGAGCCAAGGCCCTGAACCCAGGAAACTGCGACCTGGCCATGAAGCAGGCGATGGTCAACGCGAAGTAGCTGAATCATAATGTGACCCCCCAAAGGTCTTGTGCCGTCTTACGGCGTGTCAGTAGGTGCTGCGGATTAGAACTCTTCTTCCTCGTCGTCATCGACCAAAAGATCGTTGACAAACTTCACGCGCGTATCGTCCGCAGCGACGATGGCGCGAATCGTCTCCTCAACCGGCGCCGACTCGTCAGAGAACAGCAACTGGATGAGGAGAGGAAGGTTCATGTTGGTAACGAGGTACGTGCGGGGACGCGTCTGGACGATCTTGGTGAACTCGTTGTTGACGCTGCCGCCAAAGAGGTCGGTGCAGACAACGACATCATCGTCAGCAGACATGCCTGCCAGCAGTTTTTGGGCCTCCTCGGCCACGTCCATGCGGCCATCGACGAACATCGAAAGATCGTGGACGTTGTCGCGAGCGCCCGAGAGCAGCTCGACGCTCTCCTTGATGCCGGTAGCGAAGTGCGCATGGCTGGCGATGATGTACTGTCTCATTCTGTGTTCCTCTCAATAGCCCGGCACGTTCCCGCACCCGTTTTCTTTAGTAGTCGAACTGGTGATAGTAGCGACGATACTTGAGGTTGTGCTTGGTGACCGTCTCGTAGTAGCGAGCCAGGCGGTCGGTAACGAGCACCGTCAGAATCCACGGAGACACGATGACGCGGAACTCGTCGTCAAGGCCGGGGATCGCGA
>URBA01000160.1 GCA_900545905.1 uncultured Collinsella sp. | reverse complement strand
TCTACACTTCTAGCTTCGTCGGCAGCGTCAGATGTGTATAAGAGACAGATCCTGTTCTCGACCGGCCGCGGCACGCCGTTTGGCGCACCGGCGCCTACACTCAAGGTGTTCACCAACCAGCGTCTGTGCGACCACAAGGCCAACTGGATGGACTTTAACGCCGGCGTGGTCGCCACGGGCGAGCGTACGCTCGACGAGGCTGCCCACGACCTGTACCAGCTGGTGCTAGAGACGGCGAGCGGCAAGCTTACGAGTGCCGAGCGTCGCGGCTGCCACGAGATCAGCATTTGGAAGGATGGCGTCTGCCTGTAGCGGTAAATGGGTTCGCATAGGGCGCTATTGACCATGGCCCCGTCGGGAGTGTTCCCGGCGGGGCCATGTTTGTTCTGTCTGTTCGGGCGTGTCTTCCTGAGGGTACGGGAGCGGCGAAAACAATAAACGTTCACCTAATCGACCTCAAATTTAAACCCACTCAATACCCATGTAATCGTGATTTTTTTCAAGTCAGATGTCCGTTTAACGGCAAAAAACGACCGTTCAAGGATAATATACAAGTGAACGTTCACCTATCATATGCAATCGAGCATAATCTAGCTAAACGTTCACCCTACGAGTGGGCGATATGCAGACAGACATCGGTATGGACTCCAATGTCTTGTTACAAGACAATCGAGAAAAGAGAGGGAGCTCGATGACTAACAAGATCGGTAAAAAGCGCAAGATCACATTCTGGACGCGCTTGGGCTTTGGTATGGGCGGCATGCTCAACTCCGGTGCCCTGAGCTTTACGCACAGCTACATGGTGCTGTTCCTGTCCACGGAGTGTGGTCTGTCCGCAGGCGAGGCTGCGCTGATCAGCTCGTTCGCCATCTATCTCAACGCCATTCTGTGCCCGCTCATGGGCTTTGTGGCCGATAACTTCTACGCTACCAAGATCGGCCGCATCTTTGGCCGCCGCCGTTTCTGGATCTTGCTGGCTATCCCGATGATGGTCGCCGAGCCGCTCATCTTTGTGGCTACGCCGTTTGGTTTCCCGTACTACTTTGTGTTGTACCTGATCTACAACGTCGCGTACACGTTCTGCACCGCCAACCTGTCGCCGCTTACCATCGAGATGACCGATGACTTCAAGGAACGTACGTACCTCACCGGCTACAAGCACCTCTTTGGTAACGCCGCCGGCTTCCTGATGGCAGCACTCGTCGGCTTTGGCTTTGGCACCTTCGGCGAGACCAACCCGTTCAGCTACTTCATTATTGCTACGATTAACGCTTCGGTCATGGCAATCTCGCTGCTCTGCGTGTACCTGTCTACGTGGGAGCACACCCCCGAGGAGGTCGCTCAGGAGAAGATCGAGAGCGTCGGCGAGGGTATCAAGAAGTTTTTCATCGACGTTATCTCTACCTTCCGCAACAAGTCCTTCCGCAAGGTCCTGTATGCGCAGGTCTCCACGAAGCTCGCCGCTGCCTGCTGGTCTGCGTGCCTGTCCTTCTTCATCGTCTACTGTCTGCAGATTCCTAAGTCCTACGAGTCCGTGATGGAGATGCCCGGCAAGGTCGTCGCTATCGTCTGCACCGCCATCTGGGTCGCCCTCATGGCCAAGAAGGGCTTCCACAAGTCTTGGTACCTGGCAAACGTCGGTTGCGCCGCGTGCATCATCGCCTACAACTACTTCGCCTTTGGTCAGATCAACGGCACCTCCACGGTCGCCATCGCCATGATCGCCTACCCCATCATCTTCGCCATCTGGAAGTTCTTCTACGTTGGCTTCCAGTATCTGCCCGATGTTCTGCTCAACTACATCCCCGATGTCGATGAGCTCATCACCCTGCGTCGTCGCGAGGGCATCTACAGCTCCGCACAGCAGCTCTGCCAGCAGATCGCCCAGGCTGTTGCCGTCAACGTATGGGCTATCGTCCTTGCTGCCTCCGGCTTCATTCAGACCGCCGGCAACAGCGACGCCGTGACCCAGCCCGCCACCGTGCCTCTGTACATCTGCGGCTACATGCTCATCGGCTGCGCCGGCTTCTTCCTGCTCGCGGCCGTCCTTGCCCGCGGCATCAAGATTGACAAGGAGCAGTGCGACATCCTTTGCGACGAGATTCACCGTGTCAAGGAGGGTGGCAAGATGGCCGACGTCAAGCCCGAGGTCAAGGCGCTTTGCGAGGAGCTCTCCGGCTTTAAGTACGAGGACTGCTTCGCTCACAACAATGTTGGCTTCCAGGACGGCAGCGTAATTCCCGCCGAGTAGGGCCAACGCATTGTCCAAACCAAAGGGCCGTGCCACCGGAGATCCACCGGCGGGTGCGGCCCTTTTTTAAAAACGAGTAGTATGAACTTCTGATTACATTTGAGGGAGAGACCCATGGAGACGAACGTTATCTGGCGCAATGCCCGCGCGGCCGTTATCGAGCTCGACGATGGCGGCTACTTTACCTGTGCCGATACGTGGGAGATCTTTGTCAACGATGAGCCCGCCGGTACCACGAATACGGTCGAGACCTATGTCGATGGCCTGACCCCCGGCAAGCGCAACCTGATCCGCTTTGTCTGCGGCGAGCGCGAGTTGAGCGTAGGCGTCACCACGCCGGCGGAGCCCTTTACCATCAACGTTCGCGACTGCGGAGCCAAGGGCGATGCCGAGCACGATGACACCACCAACATTCAGGCTGCCATCATGGCCTGCCCCAAGGGCGGGCGCGTGCTGATCCCCGCCGGCAACTACCGCATCAAGTCCCTCTTCCTTAAGAGCAATATCAACATCGAGCTTGCCGAGGGCGCGGTGCTGCTGGCCCGTCACGACCGCGCGGCGCTTGCCTACATTCCGGGCACGGTCACGGGCGACGAGGGCGCCGGGTATGCCGGCGCCGACATGCTGCCCCTGGGCCGCTGGGAAGGCGAGAGCTTTTCGACCTACTGTTCGACCTTTACGGGCCTGAGCGTGCACGACGTGTGCATCTATGGCCGCGGCGCCATCGACGGCCAGACCGATTTTGCCGAGGACAACTGGTGGAACAAGGACTTTAAGAACATCTTCCGTCCCGAGGAGGGCCGCGAGGTCGCCCGCCCGCGCATGATCTTCCTGTCCGAGTGCGAAAACGTGAGCCTTGCCGGCTTTACCGTGCGCAACAGCCCGGCGTGGAATATCCATCCCATTCTGTGCGAGCACGTCGATGCCCTGTGCCTGTCCATCGAGGGTCCCAAGAACTCCCACAACACCGACGGTTTCGATCCCGAGAGCTGCGGTTTTGTCCGCATCCTTGGCTGTCAGTTCTCGGTGGGGGACGACTGCATCGCCATCAAGAGCGGCAAACTGGGCATCGAGCCCGAGCTCCGTCCCGCCACGCACGACGTGCTGATCTCGCACTGCTACATGCACGACGGCCACGGCGCCGTGGTGCTGGGATCCGAGGCCGCCGGCGGCATCAAGGACCTCACCGTGAGCAAGTGCCTCTTTGAGCGCACCGACCGCGGCCTGCGCGTCAAGACACGCCGCGGACGCGGCAAGGACGCCGTCAACGAGGGCATCACCTTTGAGCACATTCGCATGGATAAGGTGCTCACGCCCTTCGTGGTCAACTCGTTCTACTTCTGCGACAAGGACGGCAAGACCGACTACGTGCAGTCTCGCGAGGCGCTGCCCGTCGACGACCGTACGCCCGGCTTTGGCGCCACGACGTTTTGCGATATCGAGGCCACCAACTGCCATGCGGCCGCGGCCTATATCACGGGCCTTCCCGAGAGCAAGGTGACGCGCCTGACGTTCCAGGATGTCCATGTGACCTTTGCCGCCGATGCCGAGCCCTTTGTGCCGGCCATGGCCTGCGGCGTGGAGCCCATGGTGCGCCAGGGCATCATCGCGCAGAACGTGAAAGTCCTCGACCTGCAGAACGTGCGCATCGAGGGTCAGGATGGCGACGAGCTGCAGCTGCGAAACGTCGACAAGGTTATCCGCGCGTAGGGTAGTGCTCCTGCACAAGTGAATACGGCATGTTGAGGCGTGCGACGGTTGGGTCTGCCCGGCTGTCGCACGCAATCTATAGGTGCCGGTATTGCATGGTGGGTGTTCTGTGACAGAAAGCGTAATGACAGATGAGTGGTAAAGAACAGCTCTTTGAGGTATCGCTCGAACGTGAAGGCGCGTATCGCAGCATTTCGGCGGCGCTCGAGGCGGCGGAGCGGTGTGTGCCCGATGCGACCGTGCCGGTGCGCGTGCTGGTGGCGCCGGGTGAGTACCGCGAACGGGTCGAAATTCGTCGTCCGCATGTGACGCTCGAGGGCGAGACGGCCGACAGCGTGCGTATCGTGGGAGGCCTGGGTGCCAAGATGCCTTCGGAAGATGGTAGCGGCCAGGATGGAAGACTCGGCACCTTCCTGTCTCTTATACACATCTCCGAGC
>URBA01000159.1 GCA_900545905.1 uncultured Collinsella sp. | reverse complement strand
CCCGTATCTTCTTCCCAGCGGGCTCCTCTCCTCCGCGCAGATCGATCAACAGCCCGACGATGGCGTTCTGATCGACGCGTCTCTGGATGCCGCCGAGAGCACAGGGCCGGTCGAGCAGGCGCTCGATGCCCTGTGCTCCCTCGATGAGCGATTCTGCGCCGGGGAGCTCTCTGTCTCCGAGCTTGTCTCGCAAGCTGTCTCCGCTGTGCGCGGCGTTGAGGATCACTTGATCTTCGACCACGGCGTCGCCTCCTCGAGGTCGCGCGCCTTCGAGCGCGTCGTGGGCGCGGTCCTTGCCGACGCAGGCTCTTCTTATGGCATCGAGCTTTCGAGGAAGGTCGCTTTTCTACTGGCCCAGGAGATTTGCCTGCAGTTGTGGCCGGGTATCGGCCTGGCTAAGCGAAAGTCTGCCTGTGCGGAGCAAATCTCCCATCTCCTCGGTGCCGTGACCTCCGAATTGCCGTTTGCCTCGAGTGTCTCCGATCAGGTCGCCGCAGACGTGGAAGGGGCGCTGGGAATCTCGCTCGATCACTTCACGAAGACGCTTCTGACGCTGTGCGTCGCATCGGAGTCTCGCGATGCGAAGGCCCTTCGGACGCTCTGCGTCATCTTGTCCCACGGCTACTCAACGGCGACGAGCATCGCCGACGCGGCGAACCGTATGCTCGGCATGCATGTGTACGAGGCTGTCGACATGCCCTACGACCAGCAGCTGAAGGACATCGTCGGTCCGCTCCAGCGCCTCGTCGACCGCCATTCCTACTGCACCGGGGTCGTGTTCCTCGTCGACATGGGCTCCTTGGAGGAGGCCTATAAGGCCCTCGAGAACGTTACCGACTCCACTATCGGCGTGGTGAACAACGTCTCTACCGGTCTTGCGCTCGAGATCGGGGTCGGGCTGCTCGGCGGCAAGTCCATCGCCGAGGTTCTTGGCGATGCGACCGCCGCGTGCGTGACGCACTGCAAGGTGATCGAGCGCGTCAACCGTGAGGACGCCATCGTCTTCTGCTCCGAGTCCGGGGTCGACGCCGCGGAGAGGATACGCCAGCTCGTCTCGCAGAGCCTCCCGCGCACCATAGGCGCGCGCCTGCTCACGAGGCCCTTCAAGCAGCTCGTCGCGAACGGGTCGAACGACGCCGTTTTCTCCGAGCACCGCGTCTGCGCCGTCATCGGCACGGGAGACCCCGGGGTCGCCTCCGTCCCCTTCGTCGCCCTCGAGGACATCATGTCGACGGCGTCCGCCTCTAAGGTTGATGTCGTGTTCGGCAGGTGGCTTGACGCTTCCGAGCTCTCTTCTTTCCACGAGAAGCTGCTCTCGAACATGACGCTGCAGAACGTCATCCGCTCCATCACCATCCTCGACCCGGAACGGCTATTCCACGAGATCGAGAGCGCCGTGCACGAGCTTCAGCGCAGGACAGGCGAGAAGATCGGCAGCAACGCCATCATTGGGCTCTACGTTCACCTCTGTTGCCTCGTTGAGCGCCTCGTCACCCGCAACCCCATTGAGACCTACGTTGGCCAGGACCGCTTCGAGGAGGAGCGTGCCGATTTCATCGAGTCCTTCAGGCAGAGCTTCTCGAGCATCTCGACGCGCTATCACGTAGAGGTTCCCGTAAGCGAGATCGCATATGTCTTCGACTACATAAGCGTGAGCGCCGCCCCGGCGCGAGAAGAGCGCCTCGGCTCCTCGGACCTCCTGCTCGACGAGTGACCTTCCCCGCGCCGCCGCAAGCTGACCGCGCGTCCTCAATAATCCGATAACCCCTTGCCCGGCGCGAATCCGGATAGCGCCGAGGCAGTACCGAACGTAAAACTTCATTTGATAGGAGCAAACATGAGTGTTGTTATGGCACGGATCGACAATCGCCTGCTTCACGGCATCATCGTGACGCAGTGGGCCCCGGTGTCGGGCGCGACCCGAGTCATGGTCATCGACGACAAGGTCGCCGGCGACGAGGTCCTGAAGTCCACCATGAGGATGGCGCGCCCCGCGGGCATGGCCGTCTCGATCATCTCCGAGGAGACCGCGCTCAAGAACTTCGCGGCGGGCAAGTACGACCGCGAGAAGGTCTTTGTCATCGCCAAGGAGCCCGAGACGATCCTTCACCTGGTCGAGTCGGGCATCGAGCTCCCGTCGCTGATCGTCGGCGGCTCTCTTGTCAAGGAGGGCGGCGTCCAGCTCACCCAGCGCGCCTATGCCTCCGCCGAGAACGTCCAGAGCTACAAGGCGCTCATCGCCCACGGCGTCAAGGTGACGGCACAGTTCGTGCCCGCCGACAAGCCCGTCTCCGTCGCCGACCTCATCTAAGGAGGGATCATGGTCAACTTCACTATCCTGCAGGTCGTCCTTTTGACCCTGCTTGCCTTCATCAAGCACGTGGACTACTACGGCATCCCGATGATCTTCGTCAACTATGCCGTCTTCTGGGGCCTTATCACCGGCGTCGTCATGGGCGACTGGCAGACCGGCCTCGTCATCGGCGGCACCATCCAGCTCATGCAGCTCGGCGTCGCGGGCTTCGGCGGCTCGTCGATTCCCGACTACGGCACGATGGCCATCATCGCCACCGCCTACGGCGTGACCCTGGGCGCGGACACGGGCCTCGCCATCGGCCTGCCGGTCGGCATGCTCGGCATCCAGCTCGACGTCATCGTCAAGATCCTCAACGGCTTCGTCGTCGAGAAGTCCCAGAAGTTCTGCGACGAGGGCAAGTTCAAGCAGATGAACGCCATCCTGTGGGTCTGCCCCGTGCTCTTCGGCCTGTGCGCCGCCCTGCCCGTCTTTGTCTCCGTGACCCTCGGCCAGCCCGCCGTCAACTGGCTCCTCGAGGTTATGCCCCAGTGGTTCCTCTCCGGCCTCACCCTCGCCGGCAAGATGCTCCCGGCCGTCGGCATCGCGATGCTGCTGCGTTACATGCCCACTGGCAAGTACTTCCAGTACCTGCTCGCCGGCTTCTTCCTCTCGGCCTTCCTGAACGTGCCCATCATCGGCGCCGCCATCGTCGGCGTTGCCCTCGCGATCGCGTTCTACCAGCGTGCCGAGAGGGACACCGAGCTCGCCGCCCACGCTTCCGCAGACGCCTTCATCGGAGAGGATGAGTAACCATGGAAAACGAGAACATCACCGCCGTCGCCGAGGGCAAGCCCTCCGGCTACAAGGTCACCAAGAAGGACCTGCGCAACGCGAACTGGCGCTGGCTCATGAGCGTGTGCACCTTCAACTACCAGACCCAGCAGGGCGCCTCAGTCGCCTACGCCCTCTCGCCGGTCCTGAGGAAGATCTACACGAACGACGAGGACTATAAGCAAGCGCTCAACAACCACTTCCGCTACTACAACACCCAGCCTTGGCTCGCCGCCATCATCCTTGGCGCCTGCGTGGCCATGGAGGAACGCGACGGCCTAGCGGCGGCGGACGCCGTCCAAGACCTGAAGATCGGCACCATGGGACCGCTCGCCGGCGTCGGCGACTCCCTGCTCATGACCATGATCCCGACCATCATGGGCTCCATCGCCGCCTACATGGCCATCGAGGGCAACCCCGTGGGAGCCGGCATCTGGTTCGCGCTCATCCTGGCCATCTTCTGGGTCCGCATGCACGCCCTCGAGTTCGGCTACAAGCAGGGCGTGAAGCTCGTCACCGACTTCAGCGAGAAGCTTCCCAACCTCACTGCCGCCGCCTCCGTGCTCGGCCTCACCGTGGTCGGCTGCCTCATCGCCTCGGTCATTGGCGTCACCTGCCCGATTAGCTTCAGCTTCGGCGACGTCGCGATGGAGATTCAGCCGCTGCTCGACAAGATCCTGCCTGCCATGATCCCCGCCGCCATCACGGGAAGCGCGTATTACCTTCTTACCAAGAAGAACGCGAGCATGACGGCCCTCATCCTCGTGGTGATCGTCCTCGCGATGGTCGCCTCCGCCGCCGGCATCCTCGCCTAGCTTCGACCCAAGAGATTGGTGAATCAATGAGAAAGATAGTTGTGGCGAGCCATTCCCTTCTCGCCCAGGGCTTCAAGGACACCCTCGAGTTCCTTACGGGTAAGGGCGACGCCGTCAACGCCGTGTGCGCCTACGTGAACGACAACGGCGAGGGGCTCGACGCGGCGGTCGAGGCGGCTCTTTCGGGCACTGACGAGGTCGTCGTCCTCACCGACGCGTACGGCGGCAGCGTGAACCAGCGCTTTTCCCGCTTCGCCTCCGACCGGATCCACGTGATCGCGGGTGTCAACCTCCCGCTCGCCATGACGGTCGCGCTCGCGCGCCCCGACGAGAAACTCGACTTCGACGCCCTCGTCAACGAGGCGCGCCAGCAGATCATCTACGTGAACGGTGCCAGTTCCGCCGAGTGCGACGACGACGAATAGAGGAGGTCGACGATGAGAGAGTTCCTTAAGGACTGTCTCTTATACACATCTGACGCT
>URBA01000158.1 GCA_900545905.1 uncultured Collinsella sp. | reverse complement strand
AAAAGAAATGGATGCGCTGAAGCACGTTGAAGAGCGCCAGGCCGCAACCTCGCTTGACGGAGCCGTCGGCGGTAATGCTCTCGGGCTCCTCTCGGCGATGCTGCTCAAACAGATGCGCGCAGACTTCTTCGCTCATTCCGATGCCGTCATCTTCGACGATGATCTCCAAGCCGTCATCGGTCTCAAAAGCCCTAACACGAATAGAAAGCGGCTCGGTCTCGCGCTGCGCATGCTTGATGCAGTTTTCGAGCAGCGGCTGCAAGATAAACGGCGGTACCAGGCTGTCGCGCACCTCAAAGTCGATGTCGACCGAAACGCGCAGACGGCCGTCGCCATACCGGGCCTGCATAAGATTGATATAACGAGTGCCCTGTTCCACCTCGTGCTCGAGCGTGGTGAGCGTATCGGAGTCAGAAAGCGTCTGACGATAGTAGTTGGAAAAGTCGATCAGCAGCGATCGCGCCTTGTCGGGCTCGGTTCGAACGAGCGACACGATCGTGCTAATGGTATTGAATAGAAAATGCGGATCGACCTGCGACTGCAGGGCACGAAGCTCAACGCGGGCGGTGAGCTCATCCTGGCGCTCGAGCTCAAAGCTGGCGAGCTGCGTGGAAATAAGGTCGGCAAAACCCGAGGCAAGGGCCGTCTGACGCATATCGATGCTGCTCAGGCGAGGGTAATACAGCTCGAGTGTGCCCACGCAATGCCCGCGCACGGTAAGCGGCGCGACGATGCCGGCGCGCAGGCGGGGAAAATAGCCGCCCGTCTCATTGGAGGTGTCACGCGAAAACACGCTCTGCTCGCCCGTCTCAATCACACTGAGCGTGGTCTTGAGCACGACCGGGGTGCCGGCGGGGCACTTTGCCGAGTCCTCGCCCCAGCTTGCCAACACCTGCTTGCCGTCGGTAAAGCAGATGGCAGAGGCGATGGTCTCGGACAGGATAATTTTAGAGGCGCCCAGGGCCGCTTCGGGCGTAAGGCCACGCGATGTATAGGCGAATATTTTTGATGCGATGGCGAGCGTACGGTCGGTTGCGCTCGATGTGAGGTCGTCGGGGACCACAAAGACATACGAGAAAAAGAAGCACAGCATGACCATGCCGGCAATAACGACAACGCCCGGAACGGGATTGGGATTATCGGTTAAATCCCAGATAAGCAGCAAGATAAGCGCCGGAACGACAATACCGAGCAGGATGGCCTGGACCACATGCTGGGCCGTGCGAAAGACCTTGGTAGAGTTGTAGCTCTTGCCCAGAATCAGCCTATTGAGATCCACCGTCATCTCCTTCTTACTGACGCACCCCATAGCAATAAAGAGGGCCGCAAGCGACCCTCTCCATTGCATTATGCAATCAAATACTGTGTTTTACATCAAGCCATCGATGAACGGTAGCTTAGGCGCTGTACTTGTTTGCCTCGCCGAAGGTGCCGCCCTCGACAATCCAGCCGTCCTTCATGATGACGTCCATGTTGTCGGTGTTGAGCACGTGGATGTCGGCGGCGACGTCACCGTTGACGACCAGCAGGTCGGCGCACTTGCCGGCCTCGATGGAACCGGTCTCGTCCTCGATGTGGCACATCTTGGCACCGTTGAGAGTGGCACAGGTGATGGTCTCGACCGGGGTGAAGCCGATCTTGTCGACGAACTCGTACATCTCCTCGATGGAGCAGGTGCCGTACGGGGTGACGAAGGAGAAGGAGTCGGAGCCGATCGTCATGATGACGCCGCGCTTCTTGGCCTCGCGCAGGCAGTCGTAGTTGCGCTGCAGCTCCTTCTCGACCAGGGTGCCCTCGTACTTGTCGTGCAGCTCGGGGACGTAGACGGGCGGATAGGTGGCGTACCAGGTGGGCAGGAAGGCGATCGTCGGGGTGAAGAAGGTGCCCTGCTCGGCCATGAGGTCCATGGTGCGCTCATCGATATCGAAACCGTGAATCAGCTGCTCGCAGCCAAAGCGAACGGAATCGTAGGCAGCGGCGTGGTTGTTGTAGCAGTGGCTCCACACGGGGATGCCGACCATCTTTGCCTCGTCGACCACGGCCTGGATCTCCTCGGAGCAGTAGTGCTGGTCGCGACCGGAGTCCCAGCGCCAGATGCCGCCACCGGTAGCCCAGATCTTGATGGCATCGGGGTTCTCGCGCAGGCGACGACGGACGGCCTTGCGCAGATCCCAAGGACCGTCGACCTGGTCGCCCCAGGGATGGGATTCCTTGTTGAGCTCCTGGGTGCAGTGGTGAGAGTCACCGTGGCCGGCAACGCGGCAGAAACCGAGGCCGGTGGCCAGAACGCGCGGGCCCTTAAAGACGCCCTTGTCGATGCAGTCGCGGATCTGGATACCAAAGCGGCCGATCTCGCAGACGGTGGTGAGGCCGTGGGTGAGGCAGTCGTAGGCCTGCTTGACGGCGACGGCCTGCTTCTCGAGGAGCGGCTGCATGACCCAATCGGTGTCATCGTCGGTCAGGTTGCCCGAGAAGTGCAGGTGGGTGTCGATCAGGCCGGGAAGGACAGTCTTGCCAGCGGCGTCGATAACCTCAACGCCCTCGGGAAGGTCCTGCATGGCGCCGGCGTACTCGATCTTGCCGTTATCGTCGACGAGAACGAGGGAGTTCTCGACCGGCTCGGCACCGGTACCGTCGATGAGCTTGCCTCCAACGATTGCATACTTAGTGGACATGGTTCCTCCTTATGGATCCATATATGTGGGCGAGGCCGTGTTGGGTCGCGGCCTCACAAAGCTACCCAAGTGATGCCGGGTTCGGTGCGCGGGAGAGAGGGCACCGCGCACCCGATCCGCCCCGGCTAGGCGTTACTTTTTGCGGGAATTGGTGAAAGCCATGAGGGCCAGGCCAATAGCCAACCAACCGATCACGATGCTCCACTCCACCATGTTGAGGGAGGCGGGAGAGAACGGAATCACGAGCAGGCCGATGATGATGGCGCAGGCAGCGATAGCGAGGCCGATGCCAAACTTGCCGCCGGGCACCTCGTAGGGACGAGGCAGGTCGGGCTCGGTGAAGCGCATGCGCAGGCAGGCGAGGGCGACCATACCGCAGGAGAAGATGAAGGCGAGAGCCGACACGTTGGTCAGAGGGATGAGCATGTTCTTGCCCAGGAACGGACCGACGACGGTGATGACGGCCAGAACGATGCAGGCGAGCTTGGGAGCGCCGGAGTTGGGATCGACCTCGGCGAACTGCTCGGGCAGCTGGCCCTTGCGGCCCATGGCAAGCATGATGCGGCTCGTGGCGCCGTAGAAGGAGTTCATCGGGCCCATGGGTCCAAGCGTGGCAATGACGAGCATGGCCAGGTACAGGAGCATGTTGATGCCCTTGAGGCAGGCAAGCGCGGGAACCGGGCTCTTAACAAACTCATGCCAGTCGAGGATGGTGCCGAACGAGTAAATGCAGACCATGTAGAAGCCGCCGGCGGCCAGCAGAGCCAGGGAGATGATCTTGCCGAACTTGTTCCAGTTGAGGCCCTCGGCTGCTTCCTCAGCCTGCTGAGGAATGGTGTCGAAACCGGCGTAGAAGAACGGGGTCAGAACCAGGACCGACACGATGCCGGCGAACAGGCTGGTGCCCTCGGTAGCGGCCTTACCGCCGCCAGCGCCGGTGACCTGGGAGAACACGGGCATGGCGTTGTCCGGCGAACCGGTGAACAGCGAGACGCCCATGGCGAGCAGCATGCCGCAGAGCAGGGCCTTGGTCAGGAAGGCCTGGAGCTTGGCGGCCGAGCTGGCACCGCGGAAGTTAAGGAAGATGACGTAGACTGCAAAGCCGAGCGCGATCAGCGTCGGGAACAGGTAAACGTCGGCGCCCAGGATGGTGTAGAGCTTGACGGCGCGCAGCCACTCAAGACCGGGCAGGCTACCGAACATCTCGGACACGAGGGTCGAGATGGCGATGGCCTCCCACGGGCACAGGATGCCGTTGCCCAGGGCAAGGAGCCATCCGGTGATGTAGCTCAGCGTACGGCCAAAGCTACGGTCGACGTACTCGACGATACCGCCCGAGATGGGGATGGCAGCCGTGAGCTCGCCGAAAACAGCTCCGACGGGCACGAGGAAGATTGCACCCAAGAGGAATGCGATCATAGCGGGAACGGGACCGCCGCCCACGACCATCCAGTCGCCAACCTGCAGAACCCAACCGGTACCGATGATGGCACCGAAACCGATGGTGAAGAAGTTCCAGAGCGAAAGCGTTTTCTTCATGCCGCCGTTATCCTCGACTGCAACTTCTGCGTTCTTGTCCGCCATTGTTCCCCTCCTTTCCTTTTTGACGCCCCTTGACGTCACCCCTTGCGCGGTCTGTTTTGCCGCGCTCTTTTATTTCGTGGCTTTAAGATACGGCCTTGGCGCAGCAGCTCCGCTTGTAGCTCGACCGAAGGCAGAACTGCAAAACGAGCGGCGCCGTTTTTGGGACGAACGGC
>URBA01000157.1 GCA_900545905.1 uncultured Collinsella sp. | reverse complement strand
TACACTTCTAGCTTCGTCGGCAGCGTCAGATGTGTATAAGAGACAGCCAATATAGCTCTTGATATGCACGGCGATAAGATCGGACAGCATCACGGCGCGCACCAGGCGCTCGTGGTCGCAACGCAGGTACTCGGCATACTCCATGACGGGCAATGCGCAGGTAATGCCCTGATTGCCCGAGCCGCACACAATGGCAACCGGCAGCGCGCAGCCGTTCATGCGGGCGTCGGACCCGGCGGCCGCACGGGCACGGGCACGGCAGGCGACGTCATCGGCACGAGCACCCAGCAGCGTACGACCCACCTCGGCGCCCCAAGCGTGCGCAAGGCCCTCGGCACTGATTGCGCCATTCAGCTCAATCTGACGCTCAACGGCAGCGCGGGCGCCCTCAATGTCACCGTCCTCGATAAAGTCGATGATGGACTCAATGCTCATAGGGGCATCGGCCTTATCCGCCGCCCGCTCGGCCACGACGCGCTCGGCGCAGGCGGCACACTCCCCCGCCGACTTGCCGCACACCGGAATACCGTCGAGGGTATGGCACGTGACATTGGTGTGGTGGTCGGTAATCTCGACGACCGCGGTATGGCCCCCGGCCGTGGCAGTCACCTTGATGTAGAGGTTGGGCACACCCTCGACAAGCGATACATCGCAGTAGTCGGCGTCGGCGAGGAGCTCGGCCACGCGAGCACGGTCTTCATCGTTAACGCTCTCGAGCACCTCGAGCGCGCTTTTGGCGTCGCCGCCCACGGCACCCAGCACGGCCGCGGCTTCAATACCGTGCATACCGCCCGAGTTGGGCACGGTCACGCTCTTAACGTTCTTGATGATGTTGCCCGAGCAGGCAACATCCATATGATCGGGCTCGTAACCGAGCGTCTGGCTCGCCAGCGCCGCTGCATAGGCAACGGCAATGGGCTCGGTGCAGCCGAGTGCACAGACAAGCTCGCGGTTCAAAACATCGCAAAACGCGGCATCACGGATGGAATCGGTAGGCATAGGTATCTCCTGCTTGCATAACGGGCTGGGCTCTCAAAAAAGTTAGCTCCTTTATTTGATAACAATGCATCAAAAACCGCAACCACGGTTCCGGCGGACGGCGCTCAAGCACAAATTGGCGGCATTCATTCATGAGAAGCCGGTCTTGTTGCCTGCTAAAGCGTTTGACCAAAAAACGCCCGAGCGTTTACGCAAAAGTCGCGCTATCATGCAGTCGAACGCGGTAAACACCTTTAGCATTTGCGCCGCACAGACCAGAGAGGAACCATCCATGAAGATCGGTATCGGTAACGACCACGCCGCCGTCGAGCTCAAGAACATCATTTCCGAGCACCTGAAGGAGCGCGGCTGCGAGGTCGTGAACTTTGGCACCGACACCTCCGAGAGCTTTGACTACCCCATCGCCGGCTACAAGGTGGGTAAGGCCGTTGCCAGCGGCGACGTCGACCTGGGCATCCTGATCTGCGGTACCGGCGTCGGGATCAGCCTGGCTGCCAACAAGGTCGAGGGCGTACGCGCCGTCGTATGCTCCGAGCCCTTCAGCGCCAAGCTCTCCCGCATGCACAACAACACCAACGTGCTCGCCTTTGGCGCCCGCGTCGTGGGCTCCGAGCTCGCCAAGATGATTGTCGACGAGTGGCTCGACGCCGAGTTTGAGGGCGGTCGTCACGAGCGTCGCGTTAACCTCCTCAACGAGATCGACCACACGCGCGGCCTCAAGGTCGTCGACGAGGCCTAAACTACTCAGTGCCACAAGCTAACAGCAGGGGCCCGCTCGGAACTCATGTCCGAGCGGGCCCCTTCATAGATTCTGGAATAAAAGGGCGCCGCGGATGGAGTTCCGCGGCGCCCAAGCCACACGCTAACAGCTTTAAGGAGTCAAAGCTGGTTTAGCCAAAGAAGCGCTTGATCTCGATCTCAGCGTTCTCCAGGCAGTCGGAGCCGTGGATCACGTTGGCGTTGACATCGACAGCGAAGTCGCCGCGAATGGTGCCGGGCGCAGCATCAAGCGGGTTGGTAGCGCCCATAAGGGTGCGCATCTTGGAGACAGCGGAGAGACCGGAAACGACCATCTTGACGACCGGACCGCTCGTCATAAAGTCGCAGAGACCGCCAAAGAAGGGCTTGTCGGCCAGATGGGCGTAGTGCTCCTCGACGGTAGCGCGCTCGAGCGTGGTCATCTCCATGCGCTCGATGACAAGGCCGCTGCGCTCGATGCGAGCAACAATCTCGCCGATCTTGCGGTCGCGCACGGCGTCGGGCTTAATCATGATGAAGGTCTTCTCGATAGCCATAAGGTAGCCTTTCAAGTAGGTTCGCGCGTGCCCAAGTCCCATTCCGGCACCCGCCTGGACTGCATCGTAACAGAGTTTTAGCTGCAGTTAAACAAAAAGCTGTTTATTGAAGCGCTACAATTTATTAAAGCGCTCCATATGTGTCACTTCTGTTTCGAAGCCCGATTAGAGTACCATCCGACTGCCCATCAACCGCATCGAGCAGAGCAGACGGTCGGTTGCCGCCCGCGAACGTACCCCCTTCACAACCTGCCCAAAGGTCCTACAGAACTTCTCGACAAGCCCCTCTCCCATAGCAACAAAATACGGACGCCCACATCAGCAGACGCCCGTAAAGCAAAAAACGATTCCTCAATAAATGGCCAAAACAGCTTCGGCCAAATTTCTACTTTACCCCGTGACCCATCTCGACGACCTTGGTCAGCGATCCAAACACGCCCTCGTCAGCCACGAGCTGTGCCTCAGCGCGCTCAAGCTGCACGGCAACGGCGGCAGGGGCGGTGCCGCCCTCGGTCGTGCGCGCGGCGACAATCGACGGGATGTCGAGCGCCTCGGTAATGTCGCGCTCAAAGAGCGGGCTTGCCTCCTGGAACACCTCAAACGGCAGGTCCTCAAGATTGCAACCGCGCTTCTCGCACATCAGGACCAGATGGCCCACCACGGCATGTGCCTCGCGGAACGGCAGACCACGCTTAGCCAGGTAATCGGCAACATCGGTGGCGGCAAGGTGACCCACGCCGCACTCGCGCGCCATGGCATCCTCGTTGACGGTCCAAGTCGAAATCATACCGGCCATAACCGACAGGCACTGCATGAGCGTATGGGCGGTATCGAGCGCGCCCTCCTTGTCCTCCTGCAAGTCCTTGTTATAAGCAAGCGGCAGGCCCTTCATGGTCACGAGCAGCTGCACCAGGTTGCCGTACACGCGACCGCTCTTACCGCGGATAAGCTCGGCAAAGTCGGGATTCTTCTTCTGCGGCATGATAGACGAGCCGGTGGAGTAGGAGTCTGAAAGCGTGATAAAGCCAAATTCGGAGCTCGACCACAGCACGATCTCCTCGGAAAGACGCGACAGGTGCATCGCCATGACGGATCCGGCGTAATGCAGATCGAGCAGGAAATCACGGTCGGAAACCGCATCGAGCGAGTTGGGAATCACGCCCGCAAAGCCAAGTTCGGCAGCCGTCATCTGGCGATCGAGCGGATAGCTCGTACCGGCAAGCGCGGCAGCACCCAGCGGGCAGTTGTCGGCGGCATCGAAAGCGGCCTTCAGGCGCGTAAAGTCGCGCGCGAACATCCAGGAATACGCCAGCAGATGATGCGATAACAACACAGGCTGGGCGTGCTGCATGTGCGTGTAGCCGGGAAGAATGACCTTGTCGTACTTCTTAGCCACATCCACCAGCACATGGCGCAGCGAAAGATTAGCCTCCATAAGCTCCTTGGCCAGCGCCTTGACGCCCAGGCGGGTATCGGTCGCCACCTGGTCGTTGCGCGAACGTCCGGTATGTAGGCGCTTGCCCGCCTCGCCAATGCGACGTGTCAGCTCGCTTTCGATGGACATATGAATGTCCTCGTCGTTGATGTCGAAGGTAAAGTTGCCGGCATCGATATCCTGCTCGATTCCGCTCAGGCCCTCGGCAATCGCTTGCTCATCCTCGGCACTAATGATGCCCTGGGCGGCCAGCATCTTGGCATGGGCCTTAGAGCCGGCAATATCCTGCTTATAGAGATGCTTATCGACCGGCAGCGACGCGCCAAACTCCTGCGTGACCTCGGCCACGCCCGCCTCAAAACGACCACCCCAAAGAGCCATGGGACCGTCCCCTTTCATCTAAAACCAAAACATCGACGCCCAAAGCGGCGCGCCCTGACGCTAAAGCGATTTATCAACCGCTAGTTTTGCACATTCCCTGCGGTACGCGGGGCTAGAGCATTAATTCGCAAAGAAGTGACGCACCATGCACTTGGCGCCCATCGACTCCCTTCGGATGTTGCCCTGCGAGCCATCAATCCAAGCCTTCAGGCTCATGGGGACCTCCTCCACCTTGGCGGTATCGAGCTCGGGCGCAAGAGAAAGCAAAGCGTGAGCGATAGCATCAATCCTGTCTCTTATACACATCTGACGCTGCCGACGAA
>URBA01000156.1 GCA_900545905.1 uncultured Collinsella sp. | reverse complement strand
ATCTACACTTCTAGCTTCGTCGGCAGCGTCAGATGTGTATAAGAGACAGGCTGGGACACGGATGGGTCACCTCGCAAGCGAGCGGCGCCAACACGCCCTCGATATAGGCGATAGTCTGCGGAAGATCGAAATCGAGCTCCGGAATGCGATGGAGATCGCGGCGATAGCGACGGAGTTCTTGGAGCTCGGTCATAGAGAATCCCTTCGTGAGGCACATCTGTTGCAACTTATTGTGATACAGGATTGTGGCACACATGTTTCCAGCATATTGCTGCATTTTTTAAACGTTATATACGAATACTCTTGTTTGGTAAAGTGCAACGTGATAGGGTCGTTACCACTTGATAGAGGCGCGGGCACGAAGAGCCGCGGGCGAGCCGGCAGGCTTTGACCCCGTGGGGAGGCGAAACCCGCCGAACTGGGTTTTTCGGGCACGAACAACCTGGTGGGCCTGTGGGAAACACCCACAGGACTGTCTGCAGCAATGCGGGAGCGCTATCCGGACATTGGGTCCACGCTATGCGGATTCGATGCGCAGATGGCGCCGTCTGGATAGCGAGGTTTACGGGACATGGCATTGACCCCCAACGAGGCATATGCGGCCAAGCAGCCGTTTGTGGACAAGGAGACACTCGAGCATATCGTCGAGCAGTTCCCCACGCCGTTTCATCTATACGACGAGGCGGGCATCCGCCGCAACATGCAAGAAGTGCGCGACGCCTTTGCATGGAACCCGGGCTTTAAGGAATACTTTGCCGTCAAGGCCAACCCCAACCCGGCGCTCATCTCCATTCTCAACGAATACGGCTGCGGCTGCGATTGCTCGAGCTATACCGAGCTCATGATCGCCCGCTCGCTGGGCATCACGGGACACGACATCATGTTCTCGTCCAACGACACGCCAGCTGCCGACTTTGAGCTCGCCGACAAGCTGGGCGCCATCGTCAACTTTGACGACATCAGCCACATCGAGTTCTTTGAGCGTGTTGCGGGACCCATCCCCAAAACGGTCAGCTGCCGCTTTAATCCAGGCGGCCTGTTCCAGCTCTCCAACGGCATCATGGACAACCCAGGCGACTCCAAATATGGCATGACCACCGAGCAGCTCTTCGAGGCCTTCCGCATGCTCAAAGCCAAGGGCGCCGAGGACTTTGGCATCCACGCATTCCTTGCCAGCAACACCGTCACCAACGACTACTACCCCGAGCTCGCGCGTATCCTCTTTGAGCTTGCCGTGCGCTTGGAGCACGAGACCGGCGCACACGTCGCCTTCATCAATCTGTCCGGCGGCGTCGGCATCCCCTACCTGCCCGAGCAGCAGGCCAACGACATCCACGCCATCGGCGAGGGGGTGCACGCGGCCTACGACGAAATCCTGGTTCCCGCCGGTATGGGCGATGTGGCCATCTGCACCGAGATGGGCCGCTTTATGATGGGGCCCTACGGCTGCCTGGTCACCAAGGCTATCCACGAGAAGCAGATCTACAAGGACTATATCGGTGTCGATGCAAGCGCCGTCGATTTGATCCGCCCTGCCATGTATGGCGCCTACCACCACATTACGGTGATGGGTCAGCCGGGCGGCGCCGACAAGGCCACGGCGCCCGTCACGAACACCTATGACATCACGGGCAACCTATGCGAGAACAACGACAAGTTCGCTATCGATCGCAAGCTGCCGCATATCGACATGGGTGACCTGCTTGTAATCCACGATACCGGCGCGCATGGCTACTCCATGGGCTACAACTACAACGGACGGCTGCGCTCGGCCGAGGTCCTGCTGCGCCCCGATGGCGCGACCGACCTCATCCGCCGCGCCGAGCGCCCGGGCGATTACTTTGCCACGCTCGACGTGCTGCCGTGCGGCCGAGAGCTGCTGGCCAAGTCGCGCGCCGAAAGTGCCCGCCGTCGCGCCGAAGACGAGCGCCTGGCAGTCGCAGCTCAATGGAACAAACGCATCCAGATCGCGGAGGCGAAGGAGAAGAACATGGACATCCGCAATCTCGAGGGCTCAATCGTCGCCCTTGTTACGCCGTTTAAAAAGGACGGCAGCGTCGACTTTGACGCACTCGAGCGCCTTATCGATTTCCACCTGCAAAACGGCACCGACGCCATCCTCACCCTGGGCACCACCGGCGAGAGCGCCACGATGACCGATGACGAGGACAACTCCGTCGTCGCCGCCGTGGTCAAGCAGGTTGCAGGACGCGTCCCCGTCATTGCAGGCTCGGGCTCTAACTCCACGCAGACCATGCTCACCAAGTCGCTCACCTACCAGGGCCTGGGCGCCGACGGCCTGCTGCTCATTACCCCCTACTACAACAAGTCTAACGAAGAGGGTATCTACCAGCACTTTAAGACCGTGGCCGATGCCGTGGACATCCCCTGCATCCTGTACAACATCCCCGGCCGATGCGGCTGCGGCATCAGCGAGCGCAACGTAGAGCGCCTGGCCGCACATCCCAACATCATGGGTATTAAGGAAGCCTCGGGCAACGTCGCCTACGCGGCCAAGATCGCCCACCTGCTGTCCGACGACTTCCGCATGTACTCGGGCGAGGACGCGCTCACCGTACCGCTCATGAGCTTGGGGGCCTCGGGCACCATCAGCGTGTGGGCCGATGTTCAGCCGCAGCTCGTGCACGACATGTGCCGCGCCTACCTGGACGGCGACGTGGCACGTGCCCGCGACATCCAGATTGCCGGCCAGCCGCTCATCAACGCCCTCTTTAGCGAGGTCAACCCCATCCCCGTCAAGGAAGCACTCGCCCAGATGGGTATGATCGAGGCAAACTACCGCATGCCGCTGTGCCCCATGGCAGACGACACGCGCTCCGCACTTACCGATGCTCTGAAAGGAGCTGGTCTGCTTGATTAAGACCGTCATTATGGGAACGGGCCGCATGGGCTCGCTCATCCGCACCACCGCCGAGGGCATTGTCAACACCGCTGGAGAGCCCGTTTTTGACATCGTCACCCAGATCGGCTTCGACTTGTCCGAGCTCGAGAGTGCACCGGCCGCCGATGTAATCATCGACTTCTCGAACGTCGTGACCTTCGATGCCGTCGTCGCCTATGTCGAGCGCACGGGCGCCGCACTCGTTTCCGGCACCACGGGCTATTCGCCTGAGCAGATGGACCGCCTGCGCGAGCTGGGCCAGAATGCCCGTGTCATGCACTCGGGCAACTACTCTATCGGCATCGCCGCCCTGCGCCATCTGGTTGCACAGGCCACGCGCGAACTGCCCGGCTTTGACTGCGAAATCGTCGAGACACACCATAACCAAAAGGTCGATGCCCCCAGCGGCACCGCCAAGCTGCTACTCGACGCCGTGGTCGAGGCCGAGCCCGAGGCTGGTTATCATCCTGTCTACGGTCGCGAGGGCATGTGCGGCGCGCGCGACCCCAAGGAGATCGGCATGCACTCGCTGCGCGGCGGCACCGTCGCCGGCGTGCACGAGGTGAGTTTCTTTGGCCAGGACGAGGAGGTCACGCTCACCCACCGCGCCACGAGCCGTCAGATCTTTGTCAACGGCGCCTTGGCAGCCGCGCAGAAGCTCGTCACCCGCGAACCCGGCTTCTATACGTTCGACCAGGTCATGTTTGCCTAACCGGGTATCAACCGAATCCACCCAAAGGAGAGATAGCAAATGAGCAACGCAGCCGAAATGGATGCACAGGAGATCATCAATTACATCGCCACCGCGCCTAAAAAGACGCCCGTCAAACTGTATGTGCGCGAGAAGCCCGGCATGAAGGTTGCCTGGGGCGATGCGCACGTCTACGGCGGCCGTCGTGGCAAGACCGTCTTTGGCGACTGGGACGAGCTCAAGGCCATCCTCGATGCCAATGCCGACTCCATCGACTACTACGACGTCGAGAATGACTGCCGCAACTCCGCCGTCCCCATGCTCGACCTTAAGGGCATCAACGCCCGCATCGAGCCGGGCGCAATCATCCGCGACCGCGTCGAGATCGGCGACCGCGCCGTCATCATGATGGGTGCCATCATCAACATCGGCTCCGTTATCGGCGAGGGCTCTATGATTGATATGGGCGCCGTCCTAGGCGGCCGCGCAACCGTGGGCAAGAACTGCCACATCGGCGCCGGCACCGTACTGGCAGGTGTCGTTGAGCCCGCGAGCGCCACGCCCGTCATCATCGAGGATGATGTCATGATCGGCGCCAACGCCGTGGTCCTGGAGGGCGTGCGCGTGGGCAAGGGTGCTGTCGTTGCCGCCGGCGCCGTATGCGTCGACGACGTCCCCGCCGGCGCCGTCGTGGCCGGTGTCCCCGCCCGCGTCATCAAGATGCGCGACGAGAAGACCGACAGCAAGACCGGCCTGGAAGAGGGCTTACGTCAACTGTAGAAGTTGCGCGGTTTTACCAAACCGCGCAACGGCTCGACGCTGCAAACGCCCCTAAGCGGCAATCTGACGTTC
>URBA01000155.1 GCA_900545905.1 uncultured Collinsella sp. | reverse complement strand
CATACGCCGTGACCGAAACGCTGCGCCACGCACTTGCGGGCGTCGGCCCCTTCGGCGTGGGCATCTTTGTGTTTTTGGAGCGAGCACTCGAGCCCATGGGACTGCACCACCTGCTCTATATGCCCATCTATTACGACAATCTGGTCATTCACGACGGTATTTACGCCACGTGGACCAACCTGCTTCCCATTCTCTCCCATAGCACGCGCCCTTTAAATGAACTTGCGCCCTGGGCAGGTTTTACCGCCACCGGCTGGGGCAAGCTCTTTGGCCTTCCCGCCATCGCGGCAGCATTCTATTTCACCGCCAAACCCGAACGCCGCGCCGGCCTTAAGGTCATCCTTTTGCCCGCCATCGTCGCCTCGGTGGTCTGCGGTGTCACCGAGCCGCTCGAGTTTCTCTTTATGTTCACCTATCCTGGACTCTTTTTGCTCTACGCCGTCCTGTCCTCCTGCCTTGCCATGACCATGAACTTCTTTGGCATCGTAGGCATCTTCTCGGGCGGTCTCATGGAAATGACGGCCTTCAACTTCATCCCACTCATGCGAATGCATGCCGGCTCCTACCTTTTGGCGCTCGGTATCGGTCTGATGTTTAGCGCTGTCTTTTTTCTGGTCTTCCGGGGCCTCATTCTGGCTTTCGACCTAAAAACCCCAGGCCGCGAGGATCATATCGCCAGCGATGCGGCGCTCGCACGTCTGACGGGGAAAAGCTCTGCCAAAGAAGGCGCGGCCCAAAACGGCACCGACAACCAATCATCCCAAGATCATCTGCTTGCTGAGCAAGTCGTTGCGCTCTTGGGTGGCGTTAGCAATATTGTAGGAGCGACCAATTGCGCCACGCGTCTGCGCGTTGAGGTCGCAGAACCTTCCGTTGTCGCAGACAACGCAGCCTTCGTCGCGGCGGGCGCCAAGGGCCTCATCATTACGGGCAAGACCGCCCAGGTGATTATTGGCATCTCCGTTCCCCGCGTTAAAGAGCATTTTGACCAGATCATGGGCCTCGAGCCGGGATTTGTGCCCACCACCTCGGCCTCCCCTTCCGCCAGCGCAGCCCATAAGCGCGGCGATATTTGCTTCTTCGATATCGACGGAACGCTCGCCTGGCAAGACCCCAGGCTCGCCCAAGACCTTCCCGAAGACGAGCGGGACCTCTCCCCCTATCCCAACGAGGCGGTTTCGCAGGCAATCCGCGAGTTTGTCGCCAACGGCAACATGGCCTTTATCTGCACGGGACGTACCCTGAGCTGCATCCACCCCAAACTTCTTGAGCTGCCCTGGACCGGCATCGTCTGTCTTGCGGGCGGTTACGCCGAGATCAACGGACACGCAATTCGCGATCTGTCGATGACACCCAGCATGCTGCAGCATCTTGCCCCCTATCTTGAGCAATCGGGCGAGGTCATCCGCTTTGAGGGCCTCAACGGCGTCGTGCGCATGAGTGCCGATGCGCCCGATGCTCCCGGATACGCGCGCACCCTGGGCGACGCAGTCACGCAGCTGCAACATTACAGTGTCTACAAGATCTTGATGTCTACATCACTCGCCAACCACATCGCTCAAGATAAGGCACTTGAGCCGCTACTGTGCTTTAACGAGCTCGAGCTCGAGGTAACCGAAATCTCGCCCCGCGAATGCACGAAGCGCGGGGGCATCCAGTCTGTACTCGACGCCCTCGATCCCCACCACGGAACCGTATACGGCATTGGCGACGCCAGCAATGACGTCTCGCTGATGAACGCCGTCGATGTCGGTATCGCCATGGGCAATGCGCCGGACTATCTCAAGGATAAGGCCGATTACGTGACCGACACCGTCGATCACGACGGTGTCGTTGCGGCGCTCGAGCATTTTGGGCTGATTTAGGCGCGCTCCATCAAACGCACGCCCGTTGTCCCAAATCGCCAAAACTGCCGCGCCAAACGCCCTAATGTGGCAATATGTTGTCTGCATATTGCATCAACGCAACCTCAGAAAGAATGCGAGAACCCGTGTCCAGTCCGTTTACCAGCTTTTTAGCCCAGCACTTTGACCAGATTAACGACTATCTGGCCACGTTCTTTGACGGACAGGCGACTTCCGCCGATATCGAGCGCTACCTGTATACCCCGCTCTCGGCATTTACGGCCAACGCTGGCAAGCGCCACCGCCCGCTCATCTGCATGCTCGCCGCCACTGCGGTAGGTGGCAGCTTTGAGAGCGCCCGCAGCGCCGCGGCAGCCATCGAGCATTTCCAGTCGGGCGCGCTGATCCACGACGACATCGCCGACAACGGACAGCTTCGTCGAGGCAAGCCCTGCATGCACCTTACCGAGGGCACCGGTCTTGCCATCAACTGCGGTGACCTGGCGCTCACCATGGTCACCAAGACGGTTCTCGACGACCCCACACTCAACGCAGACGTGAAGCTTCGCGTGCTCCACGAGCTTACCGAGATGATCGTCCGCACCATCGAGGGTCAAGCGCTCGACCTGGGTTGGGTCCGTGACGGGCGCTTTGATATCTCGGTTGATGACTACCTGGACATGGCGACGCACAAGACCGCGTTTTACAGCGGAGCCACGCCGCTTGCCGCCGGAGCCATTATCGGCGGCGGCAGCGATGAGCAAATCGAAGCGCTGCGCGCCTTTGGCCTGCACACAGGCCTTGCCTTTCAGATTCAGGACGACCTGCTCAACCTTGTCGGCACTAAGGAAGCCGCCAACAAGGACTTCCGCACCGACATCACCGAGGGCAAGCGCACGCTTGTCGCCGTACACGCCCTCTCTGATGAGCGCCACCACGACGAGGTCGAGGCGATTCTTTCCTCGGGCACCGATGATCCCGCGCAGCTCGCACGCGCCGTGGAGATCTTCCAGGAGACCGACTCCATCGATTACGCCCACACTTACGCGCTCGACCTGACCGCTAAGGCCAAAGCGGCCATCGAGAACGTTGAGCTTGATCCACACGCACGCGAGCTGTTCCTCTCCATGGCAGATTTCTTTGTGGAGCGTCTTAACTAACGGGGGTTATAAAACCTGTCAGCAGCGTATTTAGGCACAACTTGCTACACTGTTGAGTGCATGTTTATGCATCCCTTTGCGTTGTCTATCCGACACACGCTCAAATAGTACGAATGGTACGCCGAAAGGGGTTCGTTCATGGAACCTATTACAACGGGCATGCAAGGAGCAGCCGTCGAGGACGTGCAGTCTCGTCTCCTGCAGCTCGGCTACACGATTGATGCCGCCGAAGTCACCGACAAGTACTTTGGAGCCACCACTGAGCAGGCCGTCAGCACCTTCAGGCTCGACAGCGGCCTTGCTGCCGGTCATGCCGTCGATATCCCCTGCTGGAGCGCCCTTGTAGACGCTTCGTATAAGCTGGGCGACCGCACTCTCTATCTGCGCATGCCCAATTTCCATGGCGCCGATGTGCAGGCCCTGCAGCGCGCTCTCAACGTTTTGGGCTTTGCCTGTGGCGAAGACGACGGCTACTTTGGTCCGCATACCGAGGCCGCCCTGCAGCAGTTCCAGGAAAATGTCGGCCTGTTTGCCGACGGCATGGCCTTCCAGGACACCTACGCCTACATCAACCGCCTGCACCATGTGTGGGAGGGCAAGCCCTCGGTCACCGAAGCCGAGTCCCGCATCGGTTTTGCTCGCGCCGCCAACGTGCTCGAGCGCTTCCGGATTGCCGTTATCGGCGAGGACCCCATCGCACGCAGCGTTGCGTCGCGCATGTGGAATATCGCCACGGCAACGACCGACAACAGCGGCATGATGCTCTGCGACTCCGAGGTCCCAACCGACGTTGACCTGGTGCTCGAGATCGCAAGCGATGAGCTGCCCGCAGATGCAGCGCCGCGCGCCACGATCGCCCTCGCCGAGTGCCACAACCTGGCCCAGCGCATCCGCACCGCCAATGTCGCCGCGCAGCAGAAGCCAGCTCGCATTCGCATTGAGCTCACGGGCATGACGCGCTACAACGGCACTTTCACGGCCAGCGACGCGCAGACACTCGCCGTACGCCTGCTCGATGGTGTTTGCGATGCCCTCGCAGATTAGGTAAACTAAACGAGTTGCTTTTGGGCAACACCGCACATTGGGACGTAGTTCAACGGTAGAACTCCGGTTTTTGGTGCCGGCTGTTGGGGGTTCGAATCCCTCCGTCCCAGCCATTAAAACTGAGCGCCCTAAGCCTATAACGGCCCAGGGCGCTTTCTTGTGGGCAAGCGGAGGGATTCGAACCCGCAAGGGTGCGGAGCTGAGGAAACGCGAAGCGTTTTCCAGCGCAGCACGCAAGGAGCGAAGCGACGCAGCGGGGCGCGGCCGCCGACCAGGCGGACGCGGTGTCGGCACTTGGGGACGCTCCTAAGTGCCGGCATTATAGGAACGTCCCCAAGTGCCGGCTCGGGACTATTTTCGAGGACCCTCCGAAGGACTGTGGCCAAAAAACGGCAAATATGAGTACTG